>JBGSIG010000968.1:0-1604 GCA_041742655.1 Ferruginibacter sp.
CGGCGCCGCTAATTTTGCCGCCGGTAGCGCCTGCTTTTTTTGCAGCATTGTAAATTGCTTCAATGGTGCTGTTACTTATATTGTGTGCCATTTTTCGTTTCTGTTCAAACCCGAAATTCAATATTTCTCCAATTTCGTGCAGCCTTCCTTTTAGTAAAGCTTCTTTCATCATTCTAGCTTGCTCTTTCAATTGGTGCATGGCCTCAATACTTTTTTCGTCTTTATTATTTACATTTTTTACCTGTTCGTTAATGATCATCGCACTTTCTCTTGACGTAGCAGTGAAATACAATACAAGGTTATTTCCCAGCTCATGGAGATATTCTGAACGGATGCGTAAAGGATTTACTATCACTTTATCATCACCATAAAATTCCATGAAATTAACGCCTCCAAAAGTTGCGGCATATTGATCTTGTTTTCCGCCAGCCAGGTTTAGTTCTTCCCTTTCAACTTGGTAAGCCAGGTGGGCAATGTCATAATCTCCCAAAGGCAATTTGAGCATCTCGGCAAATGCACCCAAAATAGCAACAACCAGGGTAGAGGAGGTACCCAATCCGGAGCCAGCAGGTGCATCTACAAAAGTTGATAAGCGAAAACCCGTCAGAGGTACTCCATACATGGCATGGATGCGGTTATATACCCCTTTCAATAAATCCAGCTTACCATTTATGGGAAGCGACGGAGCCCACTCATAGCGCTCTTCTTCTTTTCTATCTAATGCTTCCACAATAATGGTGTTATCGGGCAATGGTTCAATGCTGGCATAGGCAGAGAGGGACACTGTTGCATTCAAAATGGCACCTCCATATTCGTCGCTGTACGGGCTTACATCTGTACCTCCGCCAGCCAAACCAATACGTAGGGGGGCTTTACTTCTATAAATCATAACAGGTGCAAATTAATAAATTAGGCAATAGACTGTTAGTATGGTTCGCAATTCTCTTTTCAGAAATATGTTTTATAAATAATACAACATACACCGTAATCTTTTATCTGATATTTGAAAAAGAGCATAATATAGACAATGCAGGAGTTGGGTTGATGAAAACATTGGCGTACAACCGGAAATTGAATACTAAAGACCCGATACTTCAAATATACCATCAACCATTTTACCCCAACTATATTTTTTCTTTTCTTCAATTAAATGCGGTAGAAAATATTCCGGCCCTTTTTTGAAGTATTCGGCAATTTTTTCAGCAATAGAACCAGCATTTGGTTCAGCAACAAGTCCTACTTTATCATCCGGCACCAGCGAAGGTAACCCCCCAACATTGGTAACTATCATTGGTTTTTCAAAATGGTAGGCCAGCGGTGTTACACCGCTTTGTGTAGCACTTCGGTAAGGTTGCACCACTACATCGGCAGCACATAAATAATATTTTACTTCACTATCCGCAATAAATTCAGCTTTTAAAATCAGGTTATTTTGTATGCCCAACCTTTTTATCTGCTCTTCGTAGGGTTTTCTGTCTTCATAAAATTCGCCTGCAATCATCAGTTTTAGTGAAGATGAGGCTGGGCTATTCTGTACTATCTTCATGGCATCTAACAAAATATCAAGGCCCTTGTAGTTTCTTATAAAGCCAAAGAATAGAATA
>JBGSIG010000969.1:0-2786 GCA_041742655.1 Ferruginibacter sp.
GTGTTGAATGTCTGATGTAGGATGCCTGATCTCGGATTTTTTTCAAACCGTGTTACTCTGCCTCTTTTAATGCTTTAATATATTCGGGATGCAACGACCCTAATGAAATCAGACACCTGCCTACCGGCAGGCAGCTCAAAAAATCAGACATCAGACATTGCTTTTATATATGCTCACATAATTAGTTCCATCACTACTTTTTGCACCACGGTACATTCCGGCACTATTAAAAATCAGCGATAGATTTCCCTGTGCATCAACGCCAATCATTCCGCCTTCACCATCCAGTTTTATCAATTTTACCTGTACAACTTCGTTCATTGCTTCGGTTAAAGTCATACCCTTGTATTCCATCAGGCAACTTACATCGTAAGCAGCTACGCAGCGTATGAAGGGTTCTCCGTGGCCGGTACAACTGATGGCGCAGGTTTTATCATTGGCATAGGTACCGGCTCCAATCATCGGACTGTCGCCTATGCGGCCATAGTTTTTATTCGTCATGCCACCGGTGCTGGTAGCAGCCGCAATATTGCCATTACCATCGCAGGCCACTGCGCCAACCGTTCCAAATTTTTTGTCTTTCATCAACGCTTCCACCTTATCCTGGCTGTGGTCTAATGCATAACTATCACTATCCCGCATTTGCTTCCACTGATCGTACCTGAACTGGCTAAAGAAAAATTCATCTGGCTCTAATTTAATTTTTTGCTTAATGGCAAAATCGTTGGCACCACTTCCACTTAAAAAAACATGATCGCTGTTGCGCATTATTTCCATTGCCAGTTCTATAGGGTTGCGCACATTGCACACAGCAGCAACTGCACCGGCAGAAAGATCTTTGCCATCCATGATGGCGGCATCCATTTCCTGTACGCCTTTTTTTGTAAAAACAGCGCCACGTCCGGCATTAAATAATATATTATCTTCTAAAATAATCACTGCTGCTTTTACTGCATTGGCTGCTGTACCTCCCTGCTCCAATACCACATAACCTGCTGCCAGTGCATCTTGCAGCCCCAGCAGGTAAGCGCTTTCCAATTCCGGCGTCATATCTTCTTTTAAAATAGTACCAGCCCCCCCATGAATTGCTATAGAAATTTTTTGCATTTTTTTGTTGTGTTTATTGAAACCGAAATTAGATTATTTATAACATACTAGCTTTAGATTTACCGGTAAGGCGTTAAGACGTTTTTTATTAATGTGAACACATTCGAAGTTTTTGAAAAGCATGTTTTAATCGATTTAAAGTAGAAATGATGGAAGCCCTATTCTTAGAAGAGAATAAAACATTGGTAGTAAAAAATCAACTATTTGATGTTTTTTCAATAACCATTTGAGTTGTTATGCTATTCATGCAGGCATGGTCGCCTCGGTAACAGGGTTTATTGCCAAATACAGAACACGGCCTGCAATACAAATCAACCTGCACCATATTTTGTGGCTGTTGAGCCCAGCCGTTAAAACCTGCATACCAATGAGTAGCTCCCCAAATACTAATTACCCTTACGCCAAACAAAGCAGCCAGGTGCATATTTGCCGAATCCATGCTGAGCATTACATTGATATTGCTGATAATATCCAATTCTTCCTTAAAAGAAAATTTACCCGCAAGATTGTGTACACCGGGTATTTCATCGGCCCATTGCTGCAGCACAATGGCTTCCGTTTTGCCTCCACCAAAAAGCAGTATGATATTATGTTTCCCGCAAAGTTCCTGCACCGCCGCTTTCATTTTTTGCAACGGGAACATTTTTTCTGAATGTTGGGCAAAGGGAGCAACGCCGATTATTCTTTTTCTTGCTGCAAATATTTCCTGCACGCTTTCGGGTAATGGCTGCTTTTTAAAAACAGTTGATTCATTGTTTAACTGTACGGGCATTCCAATCTTTCTAAATACATCCGCATAGCGTTCATGCGTAGAAGTTAGTGGAGCAAAAATCTTATTTGTTTTCCGGGTTAATGCCTTCTTCTCCTTTCTTCCCTTATCAATTGTAGCAATTGAATATCCGCTAAATCTAAAAAAAGATTTTAAAATAGAAGAACGTAAAACATTGTGTAAGTCTGCGATGGCATCAAACTGGTAAGCCAGTTTCAATTCTTTGTATAACCTGTACATTCCGGCTATGCCCTTATGCTGCTCTTTCAGGTATGCCGGGTAAAAATTACAACGTTCTATCCCCGTAAAAAGCGGTTGAAAAAAGGCACTGGATACTACCGTAATTTGCAACTGGGGGTTTTGTAGCAATACGTTTTTTATTACAGGCACGGTCATGGCTACATCACCCATGGCCGAAAAACGAATGGCCAATATATGTGTCGGCTGTCGCACTTATTTTGTTTGTTGTTGATACAGTACAGGGTTAAGCCGGGGATCGTTGTACATTTTCATTTGCTTGTATACTTTCATATACTTACTACCAGCGGCAATGTCGTCCAGCAATTCATCGATGGCTGTAGAAAGATCTCTGCGTTGCTCTATCAATACCGCCAGCTTATCTGTGCAGGCTATGATGTGCTCAGCACTGGCATCGGTGCGACCAACTTCCACATTCATGTGGTAAATTTTTAACGCCAGTATCGACAACCTGTCGATGGCCCAGGCTGGGCTTTCTGTATTAATAGTGGCATGTTGTTTTGGTACAACATCTTTATACAAATTCAAAAAATAACTATCCACATACTCCACCATATCCGTTCTTAGCTGGTTACTGGTGTCTATCCTTCTTTTGATAGAGATCCCTTCTGCAGGATCGATCGTGGGGTTTCGGACAATATCTTCCAAATGC
>JBGSIG010000970.1:0-2974 GCA_041742655.1 Ferruginibacter sp.
ACAGAAATTCGCCGCCATTCTATTGTGGCAGCAGGTTCCTTTTCCAAATTATACACTGTGATTGTAGCTTCTGAAAAATAAATACCGAGAAAATATTTTATTGGAAGAAAAATAATTATCAGCATTAAACTGTACAAAAAAAACTTTCCGTATGTTCCAGGTTTAAAAAATAGCGGAGTGGTAAAACGGTAGGTGATATAAAAGATAGGAAAATTAATAATGCCGCCAAAAAAAAGATAGATTGTTAAAAAATTACGAAGCGATAAATCAAAATTCATTTTTTCGAGGAGGGGAAACATGATGCCGGTGGCAAACACAATAAAACCCAGCCACAGCGTTGTAAAATTTCTTATGTCTTTGATGATAACAGGCATAACTAAACTTTTTACTGTTGTATTCCACAACTTACAACAAATATTTTGTGTAAGTATTTACACACTTTCAACTACTATATAAATTTATCAAAAGCAGCCAGAATGCCTTTTAATACCAGATAGAAATTACAACTGGAAAACGTTACATCTAAAGGATGGTAATATTATTTCAATTTATACACGGAATAAAAATAAAATAAAAAAGAAGCCCGTTAAAAAACGGGCCTTCTTTTTGTGTTCTGGTTTTTTATAGTTTGGCTATCTGTATCAATCCTTCTTTCCCGTCAATATTAAACCGTACGATATAAGTTCCTGCTGCCAGTTTGGCGAGGTTTACATTCATAGTATGGCTTCCTGCATCTTTATTTCCATCAAACAATACCGCCTGCACATTGCCACCCATACCTACCACATCAATCTTTATTTTTTTAGTGGTACCCAACTGGAAACGGATGGTTGCATCATTGTGTAAAGGATTAGGCCCGATGATAATATTGTAATCATTCACAATACTTCCCTTATTGTTGAGCACTTTAAGCAAGAATACTGCTTTTGTAACACCGCCTTTGCCGTCGTTGGCTGTTACAGTTACTTTACCGATTCCCTCCTGCTTGCCAGACATTTTCAAATTACCACCTTCAACAATCATCGTTGCAATTTGAACACTGTCAATACTTACTGAATAAGTTAAGGCATCCCCTTCGGCATCTGTAAACAGTTTTGAAAGGTTTAGTATGGTTGCTGGTGCATCTACTTCTATAATCTGCATCGGCAACGTTTTCGCTACCGGTGGAGTATTTTTAGTAATGGTGAGCAGTATACTGTCAACACCTCTTGCCTGGTGGGGATCGAATGCTGCAAAACGAAGCAGTACCGTTCCTGTGTCCTCGGCTATAATGCGGGTGTCGCCGTTGCTTTCGGTAAGCACTTTTGCCTTTATGGTAGAATCTCCTTCAAAAGTAAACAGCATTGGCTCATTGTCTGGTTCGGTAAATAATGAATCCAGTGACAACTGTAATATATTGCCGGTATAAGTAACCAGCTCTTCTATTTTTTTACCAATTGGAGCCCTGTTTGTATTCAACACTTTCACAATAATAGAATCAGTAGTCTTATTTCCAAAATTGTCTGCTGGTTCTATAATAAAGCTGTGAACACCTGCGTCAAAATAACCCGGCGTGTACACTAAGTAATTCGTCTCATCCGTTTTCTCAACTGAAGCTGTTGCAATTGCATTTTTCAACGTTACAGCAATATCATCTTTCTCAAAATCTTCTACGGGAATTGCATAGCGCAAAGTATCTCCTTCATTTACCATAACGGTATCATGGTTTGTGATATATGGTGCCTGGTTTATGCGTACTCTTACCAATACCCGTTGGTCTGCATTCTTCGGATCATCATTCTTAATTGTTAACCTTGCACTTGCATCGATCCCCTGAACACCCGGACCTTTTACCGTAACTCCGATTGGTTGCTGGGCTCCTTCTGCTACAGTTCCTGTTACAGGAGAAAGTTCAAGCCACCCGCTTGATTTTTTGTCGGTTTCTTCCCATGCACCAATGAAATAACGCATAGGTTGGTAGAGCTCCCTGTATACCGGGTAACCAGCACTGATGTAATAGAACGTGTTTGGGGTTACTTTATCGTTGTCTACAAAATGAAATGCCTGTGGAAACTGTATGCCATCAGCAAATTGCCATTCAACCCAAAAATCTTCATTGGGGTACATTAGGATTGCTGAATCCAGTTTCACCATCATGTCTCTGCCTGTTGTATCGGCAACCAATAAGATATCCTGCTCGTAAATAGTTGTCGCAGTATTAATGTCGTTGCCCAATTTAATAACAATCTTTGCCTTATAGTCAATCAACTGTTCTGTTCTATACCTGTCGCTTACATGTGTCAGGTTAAAGCCATCTTTACCGGCTTTAAAATGTGCCGTTGACCAGTAACCGGCATCAGTGCCATAGCCCATGTAATAAATACCAGATTCAGGGTTTTTGTCGTAGTAAAACATAGAATCTGTAAAGGTTTCATTTACACCCATCGGCGCAGTCGTTAATGGCTTTGCTGAATTGGCTGCCACAGCTGCTTTAGTAATTTTATAACCCGGCGTTTTTTGTTTAGCTGAATCTATCTTTACCGGAGCGCTGTTATAGTTAATGCCAGGGCGCATATAAATAAAGTCAACAGCATAGTCAAGACCCGTATTGCCTTCTATGTTTTGCAATTGAACAGTACGTTGAACTGTATCTGTTTGCTGCATCACAACCGATACAAATTGATTGTCAACACTTGCCACAGGCGGTTTAGATACCATGGCGGTTACAGGTACAATTATTTCCGGAGCAGCGAGGTCTGTAATAAATGTAAGTTGCTCATTCACGTTAGAAAAAGTAGTATCGGGCGCAAAATTCACAAGGAAATTTTTTGTTTCCCCGGCACCTATCACAAGGGGATAGTTATTATATTCTTCCAGGCGCATAAAATCAGGATTGCTGAAATTGATGTCATTAATAGTAATGGGCTGTGTACCTGTATTCTTTAATATAGCCGCCTTCTGCACCGAATTCCATCCATTCCATTCTGTTTCCCAC
>JBGSIG010000971.1:0-4301 GCA_041742655.1 Ferruginibacter sp.
GGCTAAGGTTGGTTTCAAATCCATTAACCAGGTTATCTAATACCCTGACTTTTTGAGCACCATTTTTTAATAAGTATTCGGCAATGTGGCTTCCAATAAAACCAGCTCCGCCTGTTATCAAAAAACTGAATGTACTTAAATCTTTTGTATGAAACTTAAAACCCATTATTTTCTTTTGGTTATACTATTATTACAAACTCCAATAACTCCTGCTGCTAATTGTTCCCCTGTAAATCCCTTTCAAATCTGCAACCACTGCGTTTTCTTTTGTAATACCGGCAAAATAACGGTCGTCTAATTTCTTATATTCGTTGTGTGGCACTGTTATAATTACTGCATCGTAATCATTATCCAGCTTAGTTGTTAACTCAAATCCGTATTCGTGTTTCAATTCCGAACTTTCCGCATAAGGATCTACAACATGAACATTCAATGAAAACGACTCTAATTCTTTTACCACGTCGGCAACCTTACTGTTACGAATATCACTTACATTCTCTTTAAAAGTTGCGCCCATCACTAGCACTTTTGCATCTATTACTGCACTCCCATTTTTTATAATATGTTTCAAAACCTTTTTTGCGATATGCCCCGACATGCCGTCGTTGATAGCACGGCCCGCTAAAATTACCTGGCTATCGTACCCCAATTCTTTTGATTTGTGTGTAAGATAGTATGGATCAACCCCTATGCAATGCCCGCCGACAAGTCCCGGTTGAAATTTTAAAAAATTCCATTTGGTTCCTGCCGCTTCAAGCACTTCAAACGTATTGATGCCCATCTTATCAAAAATAATAGAGAGCTCGTTCATTAAAGCAATGTTTAAATCTCTTTGCGTATTTTCTATAATTTTTGCAGCTTCTGCCACCTTAATGCTTGATGCTTTGTGAATGCCGGCAGTTACAACTAATTCGTAAACTTTTGCAATCTCATTTAAACTCTCTTCATCGCAGCCACTTACCACTTTAATAATTTTTGCAAGGGTATGTTCTTTATCTCCGGGGTTTATTCTCTCAGGAGAATAACCAGTTTTAAAATCGGTAATATTTTTTAACCCGCTTAATTTTTCAATAATTGGTAAGCAATCTTCCTCTGTACATCCTGGGTAAACCGTGCTTTCAAAAACGACGTAGTCACCCTTCTTTATTACTTTTCCGATAGTCTCGCTAGCCATCTTCACGGGAGTGAGGTTTGGAACATTGTGGTCATCTACAGGTGTGGGAACGGCTACAATAAAGAAACAAGCTTGTTTTAAAACTTCAAGGTTGTTGGTAAATTGAATATCACAGTTCTCAAAAGCGGCGGTCTCCAATTCCTGGCTTGGGTCAATCTTATTCTTCATCATCTCTACCCTTTCTGCATTAATGTCAAAGCCAATTACTTTTATTTTTTTTGCAAATTCCAATGCAATGGGCAGTCCTACATATCCCAAACCGATAACTGCTAATTTTTGTTTTCCTTCAACTATGCTATTATACATTTTTTAAGCACCATCAATCTCTATGGAAAATAACGCAGTGCTATTTTCGAAAAGCCCAATGGAATTTTTTTTAGTTTATTTTAAAAGTCCGAATTTATAAATTACCAGTTCTTTCGCAACTGTCTAAGTTATTAATCTTATATATTCTTAACCGGTTTGGTAAATTCTTTAGGTAATTTATACAATTCTGTCGGCGGTAACGATTTAAAATAATCGTAGGTAATTTTAAGGCCTTCAGCCCTATTCACTGTTGGTTGCCAGTCCAAAATTTCTTTAGCTTTTGTAATATCAGGTTGACGCTGCTTCGGGTCGTCAGTCGGCAACTCTTTATAAACGATTTTTTGTTTAGTCCCTGATAATTTTATGATTTCCTCCGCAAAATCTTTTAATGAAATTTCATCGGGGTTGCCAATATTTAAAGGTTGTGTATAATCACTCATCAATAAACGATAAATCCCCTCCACCAAATCCGCAACATAGCAAAAACTTCTTGTTTGACTACCATCGCCAAACACTGTCAAATCCTCACCTCTTAAAGCCTGGCCGATAAATGCAGGCAATGCACGCCCGTCATTTAAACGCATGCGTGGACCATAAGTATTAAAAATTCTAACAATCCTCGTTTCTACATTGTGAAAAGTGTGATAAGCCATTGTAATGGCTTCCTGAAAACGTTTGGCCTCGTCATAAACTCCTCTTGGGCCTACAGGATTCACGTTACCCCAGTATTCTTCATTTTGCGGGTGCACCAATGGATCTCCGTAAACTTCACTTGTACTCGCCACCAATATTCTTGCCTTTTTGGAAAGGGCAAGACCCAAACAATTATGGGTTCCTAAAGAACTCACTTTTAATGTTTGAATCGGAATTTTTAAATAATCTATCGGGCTAGCAGGTGAGGCAAAATGCAAAATATAGTCTAACTGGCCGGGTATGTGAATAAACTTAGAAACATCGTGGTGATAAAATTCAAAATCCTGTAATTTGAATAAGTGCTCAATATTATTTAAATCACCGGTAATTAGATTATCCATACCTATTACCTTATAACCTTTCTTAATAAAAAGATCACAAAGATGAGATCCCAGAAATCCCGCAGCACCTGTTACCAATACTCTTTTAGAAGTCATAAAATAATATTTTGTCTCTCAATATTAATAACGTTATACACCTATCCGATTACTCTTCTGCCAATACTCACATAATGATATTCCATGTCCTCCATCTTTTTTAAATCAAACAAATTGCGCCCGTCAAAAATTGCTTTATTTTTTAACATGGAAGTTACTTTACCAAAGTCCGGTGTTCTAAACTCACTCCACTCCGTAGCAATAACCAAAGCATCTGCGTCTTGTAATGCATCATACCTGCTATCGACAAATGAAATCGTTTCGCCGAGTAACTGTTTAACATTGGGCATTGCTTCGGGATCAAAAGCGCAGACGATTGCACCTGCCTTTAATAACTCATTAATCATATATAATGCGGGAGCTTCTCTAATATCGTCTGTATTAGGCTTAAAAGCCAGCCCCCACAACGCTATTTTTTTTCCTTGCAAATCATTTTTAAAATATTCTTTGATCTTTGGAATCAGGTGGAGCTTTTGTTTCTCGTTTACGTCCATTACAGCTTCGAGAATCTTAAAATTATAATTAACTTCCGTGGAGGATTTTGCTAATGCCTGTACATCTTTTGGAAAGCAACTTCCACCATAACCAATGCCCGGAAATAAAAAACGTTTGCCAATTCGTTCATCACTACCCATTCCTTTACGAACCAGGTCTACATCTGTACCAAGCAGTTCGCAGAGTTGCGCAATTTCGTTCATGAAAGTAATTTTTGTTGCCAGGAATGAATTGGAAGCGTACTTAGTTAACTCAGCGCTTTTCTCATCCATAAATATCAATGGGTTTCCCTGGCGAACAAAAGGAGAATACAAGTCGCTCATTATTTTCTTAGCTCTTTCGGAGGAGGTTCCAATGACTACTCTTTCCGGTTTCATAAAGTCATCGACTGCTACTCCTTCACGTAAAAATTCGGGGTTACTCACTATATCAAATGTGCCTTCAATGCCACCATTATTTAAAATTTCTTTTTTTACCTTTTCGGCCGTTCCTACCGGCACAGTACTTTTATCAATAATAACTTTATAATCGCCCTCTTTAATAAGGGATCCCAATTGTTTTGCCACTCCTAATATATATTTCAAATCAGCACTTCCGTCCTCTCCCGGCGGCGTTGGCAACGCCAGGCAAATAACCTGTGCATCCACTATTCCTTCAGACAATGAAGTTGTAAAGCGAAGACGGTTTTCTTTTAAATTTCTTAAAAATATTTTTTCCAGCCCCGGTTCATAAATTGTTATTGTGCCTGAAGCCAATTTGTCCACTTTGGTTTTATCTATGTCTACACAAATCACCTCGTTACCTGTCTCAGCAAAACAGGTTCCAGATACCAATCCAACATAACCTGTTCCAACTACTGCAATTTTCATAAATTAATTATTGATTTATATATTCTAAAACTGAAGAAGCAATAAATGACTGTTGCTCTTCATCAAGCTCTGTATGCATAGGTAATGAAATAACCCTTTCGGTTAACCAGTTTGTTATTGGCAAATCATAATTTGCTCCTCCAAAAGCTTCAAACATCCTTTGCCTGTGGCAGGGTACCGGGTAATAAAGCATTGATGGTACTCCTTTGTCGGCAAGATGTTTACTCAACCCGTCCCGATCAACGTTGTTAAGTATTAACGTATACTGATGAAAAACATGATTACTATAAAAAGCCCTTGCCGGTGTGGTTATTTTTTCATTACCTG
>JBGSIG010000972.1:0-3205 GCA_041742655.1 Ferruginibacter sp.
CCACCCCCACCATTGCAAATACCTGCAGCGCCATACTTTGCATTTTGCTGTTTCAAAACATTAATGAGTGTAACAATAATTCTGGCACCGCTGCAGCCCAGCGGATGGCCGATAGAAACCGCACCGCCATTGACATTTACAGTTGAAGGATCAAGTTTCATGCGTCTACTATTTTCTATTCCAACCACGCTAAACGCTTCATTCAGTTCCCAAAAATCAATGTCTGTCATTTGTAAACCCGCCTTGGCAACAGCTTTGGGCACGGCTAAAGACGGCGTGGTAGTAAACCATTCCGGAGCCTGCTCAGCATCTGCATACGATAATATTTTCGCCAGAGGTTTTAATCCTAACTCCATTGCTTTTTCTTTGCTCATCATCACCAGTGCGGCTGAACCATCATTCATGGTGGAGGCGTTCGCGGCTGTTACCGTTCCATCTTTTACAAAAGCTCCTTTTAGTTCGGGTATCTTATCAAACTTAACATTAAACGGCTCTTCATCTTTCGTAAATAAAACAGGGTCGCCTTTTCGTTGGGGTATGGATACCGGTACAATTTCGGCATCAAACTTACCCTCACTAACGGCAGCTTGTGAACGCTTATAACTCTCTATGGCAAATGCGTCTTGTTCCAGCCGGCTTATACCGCAGGTGCCGGCACATAGCTCAGCCGCGTTGCCCATTGCTTTGCCGTCGTACACATCAGTGAGGCCGTCTTTGGCAAGCCCATCTATAAAAGCAACATTGCCATATTTATTTCCCCAGCGCATAGCATCTGCATAATAGGGTACATTGCTCATGCTCTCCATACCGCCGGCCACCACTATATTGGCGTCTCCCAGCATAATACTTTGTGCAGCCAGCGCAATGGCCTTCATGCCGCTTGCGCAAACTTTATTAATGGTAGTACAATTTACTTCGTTGGGTAAACCCGCGAACTTTGCAGCCTGCCGGGCCGGGGCCTGTCCCATGTTGGCCTGAAGTACTGCCCCCATCAATACATCATCAATAATTTCTGGTACAATGCCAGCTTTTTCAATGGCGCCTTTAATAGCGATTGCTCCCAATTGTGTTGCAGAAAAATTCTTTAAAGAGCCGCCAAAACTACCAATGGGGGTTCTTACTGCTGCAATAATATATACTTCTTTCATTTGGCTTTTTCGTTTAGCAGGTAAAGGTAACATTTATGGTATTAGCGGTGTTAGTGTTCCCAATAAGGTGAAACCTTTTTACGGAATCGATACCTGATACAATTCATGCCCGTTTCCGACTATTTTCCGCAACTTTGTGCCACAATTTTTTTTATGAGTGTACCAAAAATATACTTCCTGTTGCTTTTTTCCATTAGCCTTGTCTCCACATCCTGCGGCCCTTCAAAAAAATCTTCGTTGGTATCCAAGTCCGAGGCAACATCTCTGCACTTTTTAGGTGGGCTGGATATTCCTTATAATTTTCAATACCAAAATACAACCGTTGGCGGATTATCGGGTATTGATTATGATGCAGCAAAAAATTTATATTATTTTATTTGCGATGACAGAAGTGCCCTGAACCCCGCCCGTTTTTACACTGCTTCGATTGCGCTTTCCCAAAAAGGAATTGACAGTATTCATTTTACGGGTGTTCAATATTTGTTGCAACCCAATGGCAAATTTTATCCCAACAATAAGCAAGATCCTTATCACACGCCCGATCCGGAAGCAATGCGCTATAACGCTACAAACAACCAACTGGTTTGGACAAGCGAAGGGGAAAGAATTGTAAGTGATAAGGATACAGTGTTAGAAAACCCAACTATCATTTCCATCTCCACAGAAGGAAAATATATTGACAGTTTTAACCTGCCTGCAAATTTGTATATGCATTCAACGGAAAAGGGCCCCAGGAAAAATAGTGTACTGGAAGGATTAACCCTTGCTGATAATTATGCCAATTTATTTGTAAGTGTTGAGGAGCCACTTTATGAAGATGGGCCAAGGGCCGATGTAACCGAAAATAACGCATACATTAGAATATTAAAATTTGATGTAGCCACTAAAAATAACACGACCCAATATGCCTATAAATTAAGCCCAATTGCGTACCCTGCCAATCCTGTAAACGCTTTTAAAGTTAACGGTGTTTCCGATATACTATCATTTGGAAACAATAAACTGCTGGTAATAGAACGTTCTTTTTCCATGGGTAGACTGCCCAATACAATTAAAGTTTTTATAGCTGATTTAAATGGCGCAACTGATATCAGCAATATACCACTAATGAACGGAGCTGCTAAATTTACGCCTGCAAAAAAAAGGCTATTGCTTAATATGGATGAGCTCGGCATTTACATTGACAATATTGAAGGCGTAACTTTTGGGCCTGACCTACCCAATGGACAAAAAACATTGTTGTTTGTTGCGGATAATAATTTTAATGCCCTTGAAAAATCACAGTTGTTGCTGTTTGAATTGATCGAATAAAGCGCACTTCGGATGTCGGATGTATGATGTATGATTTTTTTCAAATTGCTGGATTCTATCGTTCATTCGTAACCATTTTCAACTACATCTTTTCACTTAAAACTTATAACTTAAACCCCTAATTCACAACTCAATAAATGATCACTTATTTTGAAGCGGGCCTTACCCAACTATCTGTTCACCACTCCGGCAATAAGTTAAAAGATGAATTATACCGCTTGTCTGTAAAACCCCTACTCCTTGCGGATGATACACTGTCAAAATTATTAATGCAATATTTTTTAGCGCCCTTTGAAAGGGTAAATGAAATATACCGCCTGTCTCACTCCAGCGGCAGCCTTCAGTTGAATGAAATGTATCATTTTGCCAACAACATTTTTTCTTCTCCAAAAACTTTTCACAATCATTCAATGAAGATGGCAAAGCATTTATACGATGCAAGCGGCCATCCAAAAATAAAATCGGGCGAACTATATGTGGCCTATTTTGACAACCTGCAAATTGAAGGAGAACTACATTCGGCCATTGGCATCTTTAAGTCGGAAACAAAAGAGGCTTATTTGAAAGTACAAACAGCGGAAGATGGTTTTAATTTAAACTATGAGCAGGAAGCCATCAACATAAAAAAACTCGATAAAGGTTGCATTATTTTTAACACGGAAAAAGAGCAGGGTTATAAAGTGGCCGTAGTAGACCAAACAAATAGCAGTGAGGCTGCTTATTGGATAGACGATTTTCTGAAATTA
>JBGSIG010000973.1:0-3550 GCA_041742655.1 Ferruginibacter sp.
CATCAGGTTACGCAATTCTTTTTCATTCATCGGTGCACTCACTACCAAGTTGGGGATACAACGCATGTATGCAATATCATAACAACCATGATGGGTCGCACCATCTTCGCCCACAAGCCCTGCTCTATCTAAACAAAAAACTACCGGTAGCTTCTGAATCGCTACATCATGCACGACCATATCATAGGCCCGCTGCATAAATGAAGAATAAATATTGCAAAATACCCGCATGCCCTGTGTTGCCAAACCTGCGCTTAATGTTACGGCGTGTTGCTCACAAATGCCTACATCAAAAGCCCTATCCGGCATTTTCTCCATCATATATTTCAAAGACGAACCACTCGGCATCGCCGGTGTAATACCCATTATTTTATCATTCATTTCTGCCAGTTCAATAATAGTATAACCAAATACGTCCTGGTATTTTGGAGGCTGGGGAATGTCAAATTTTTTCTTTTGAATTTCGCCTGTTACCTTATCAAACAAACCCGGCGCATGCCATTTGGTTTGATCTTTTTCTGCCAGCACATACCCCTTTCCCTTTACAGTTTTAATGTGCAAAATTTTAGGACCGGGAATGTCTTTAAGATCGCTGAGAGTATCTACCAATTTGGTAATATTATGACCGTCTATTGGCCCAAAATACCGAAGGTTTAATGCTTCAAATAAATTAGCGCTGCTGCTGACCATACCCTTTAAACCATCCGTTAATTTTTGTGCCATGGATCGGGAAAAAGTTTTACCAACGGGTAATTTTCCCAGCAAATTCCAAACATCGTCTTTTACTTTATTATAAGTATGAGAAGTAGTGATATCTGTAAGGTATTCTTTTAAGGCACCCACATTAGGATCAATGCTCATGCAATTGTCGTTCAAAATAATTAAGATATTGCTGTTTGCAATACCTGCATGATTCATAGCTTCAAAAGCCAGACCGGCCGTCATGGCACCATCACCAATAACAGCAATATGTTGCCTGTCTTTCTCGCCTTTATAATAGCTGGCCATTGCCATACCTAACGCTGCGCTGATAGAGGTAGAAGAATGGCCTACACCAAATGTATCATATTTACTTTCATTTCTGTTTGGAAAACCGCTTAGACCGTGGTATTTTCTATTGGTAGGAAATTGATCTCTTCTGCCGGTTAAAATTTTATGACCGTATGCCTGGTGGCCAACGTCCCAAACCAACTGGTCGTAAGGCGTATTAAAAACATAATGCAATGCTACGCTTAATTCAACCACACCAAGACTCGCCGCAAAATGGCCGCCGTGCACACTTACAACATCAATTATATATTGACGTAGTTCATCAGATACAATATGTAATTGCTCTTTGCTTAATTTCTTAAGATCATCAGGGTTATTGATTTCACTTAATAATTTGCCGGCTTTAATTTCCATGCTTAGGTTTTTGCAGTGTAAAGTTAAGGATTTGGCAGTTTTTCATACGGATTTAAACAAGCTACAACGTCAAAAGTTGTACTTTATTCAAAAAAATACCTGCTTACTACTCCCAAACAATAAATAACAAATCTAATCGACGAAGTAATTTTAAGCAATTCATCAAGACTAACTGATAAGTTCGTGATTGACCCGCCTTAATATAGCTGGATAATCATTTACCTTAGCTTAAACTAACAGGGGCATTATACCAGATTCAGTCGGACTAATTTATAAACAAGGGATATAACATCATTTCCAATGCACTTTCCGGTAGCTATCCATTTTGGCCAAAATAGTATTCCCCTTCACGCAGTGATGGAGGCAGCCGGTTTCTTTATTGGCTTTAGATATTATTTATTTTTAAGAAAAAAGCATGGTGATATTATCGTTTCAGCAAACAGAACATGGATATTAATTGCAGCAATTTTCGGTGCACTGATAGGAAGCAGGCTCATAGGTTCTTTGGAAAGACCTTATGAATTGTTTACTACCAAAAATATTTGGCAATACATTTACAACAACAAAACCGTACTTGGTGGATTTTTAGGAGGGTTGCTGGCCGTGGAGCTCGTTAAAAAAATATTAAAGGAAAAGCATAGTAGCGGCGACCTTTTTACTTACCCGATGATGCTGGCACTCATCATCGGCCGGATTGGTTGCTTTTGTATGGGTGTGCACGAAGAAACATACGGCATACCTACTACGGCGTTTACCGGAATGAATTTAGGAGATGGATTAATGCGACACCCAGTTTGTTTGTATGAAATACTTTTTTTGATGATGCTATGGAATTGTATAGTACAATTAGAAAAAAACTTTGCGTTTGCAGAAGGTGCACGTTTTAAAATATTTATGATTGGATACATCACCTTTAGATTGTTGTTGGATTTCATTAAGCCGTCCTACGAGGTAATTTTTGGGTTATCGACCATACAATTAACCGCAATAGTTGGTATGCTTTACTACTACCGATATATTATTTATCCAAAAAAATTATTACTGAGCCATGCCTGAACGCCAATATATTTATTACGATTTTACACTTAGTATTTGCAGCACTTGCTTGCGCAGAGTAGATGCCAAAATTGTTTTTGAAAACTACAATGTGTACATGCTTAAAAACTGCAAAGAACATGGTTTTGAAAAAGTACTGATTGCTACAGATATCGCCTACTATAAAAATCTCCGCAACTACAACAAGCCTTCAGAAACACCTTTGCATTTTAATACAAAAACTCATTATGGTTGTCCTTACGATTGTGGCCTTTGCCAGGATCACGAACAGCACAGTTGCCTCACAGTTATTGAAATAACTGATCGCTGCAACCTGCAATGCCCTACCTGCTATGCCATGAGTAGTCCGCATTATGGCCGGCACAGAACAGTTGAAGAAGTGGAGAAAATGCTGGACATTATTGTAGCCAACGAAGGCACGCCTGATGTAGTGCAGATAAGTGGCGGCGAACCTACTGTCCATCCTGATTTTTTTGCCATTATGGATATAGCAAAGAAAAAGCCCATTAAACATTTAATGCTAAACACCAATGGTATCCGCATTGCAAAAGATTTTGAGTTCACAAAGCAGTTAGCTTCCTATGCGCCTGATTTTGAAATTTATTTACAGTTTGACTCATTTAAGTCATCAGCACTTGCGCAATTGCGTGGTAAAGACTTAACCGAAGTAAGGCTGAAAGCACTGGAACATTTAAACAAGCTCAACCTTTCCACCACACTTGTTGTAACCTTACAGCAGGGCGTAAATGATGATGAGATTGGTAAAATAATTGAATTTGCTTTACAGCAAAAATGTGTTCGTGGCGTAACCTTTCAACCAACACAGGTTGCCGGCAGAACCGAAAATTTTGACCCGGCCACCGATAGAATAACGATGACAGATGTACGGCAAAAAATACTTGACCAAACGATTATATTTAAACCAAACGACCTGATACCAGTGCCGTGCAACCCCGATGCATTGGTGATGGGCTATGCTTTAAAACTGGCTGGCCAAACATTTCCTTTAACAAGATATATTGATCCTGCGCATTTGCTGGACAATAGCCGCAATACTATTATATATGAGCAGGATGACGCTTTGAGGGAA
>JBGSIG010000974.1:0-2839 GCA_041742655.1 Ferruginibacter sp.
GGTCCTGTTATAGCTGGTACCGAAGGTGGGGGTGGCGATAAGTTTGATCATACTATTTTAGATGCTATCCCCGGAACCATCTACAGCAAAAACATAACCCCCGACAAGGAAACAGGTATTGGCAACTGGACAGATGATGAAATTATGCGTGCCATTACCCAGGGCATAAACAATAAAGGTGACACGCTTTTTCCTTTAATGCCCTATGCCAGTTTTAACCACATGGCAAAAGAAGATTTGCTGAGCATCATTGCATACATCAGAACATTGAAACCCATCAAAAACCAGGTGCCACCCAGGCAATTAATGATCCCGATAAGTGTAGCCTACCCGGGGCCTGCATTGCAAAAAACGGTTGACGGAAATATACGCCCGCCAGAAACCGATAAAGTAAAATACGGCGCTTACCTGGTAAACATGGCCGGGTGTTCAGATTGCCATACGCCTTACGTAAAAGGGCAGCCGGATTTTGCCAACCTGTATGCAGGCGGCAATACCTTTTCCATTGCTGGTTTTAAAGTCACCTCCTCAAACATTACGCCCGATTCAACCACCGGTATCGGTTCATGGACAGATACTGCCTTCATCAATAAATTTAATGTGTGCCGTAAAGAATCGGGCTATAATTATAACCCCGGTAAAGCCAATACTGTAATGCCCCTGGTTGATTATTCAGGCATGACGGATGCAGACCTGCATGCAATTTTTGCCTACCTGCAAACCGTAAAGCCAATAAAAAAGCTCGTTGTTAAATATCCGAAATAATTTTTTTGTTTCACGCAAAGGGTACAAAGAATACAAAAGCATTACTAAATGGGTTATTACTTTGTAACCTTAGTTTTCTTTGTACCCTTTTGTGTGAAATACTCGCCCATGTACTACAGTTGCTAACATTGTCGTCTTCTTTAAAATTTTTTTATAATTTCATTTTATCCTGCAGTTAACATAACGGAGACATTGAATACAATGTTGTTATCATCCTTATTATTATCGACCCTTCCGTCCTTATGTATGGGGACCAATGTGGCACCCATGGGGATTTTTTTGTTGTAACACTTGCTACCACTGCCATCATATTAACGGTGGATAATAATGTTCACCCTGCGAGCGATATGGCAATGGCCCCGGTTTTTAATTATGGTAATTACGCTGATAAAAGGGAATTAGCTATTTCTGGCCCTGATTCACCATTCAGTTTTGATTACGCGGATTATGGGGAGTACAACGACGCCAGCGAAACTTTTTATTACGACACAGGTGTCTACTATGTTAAAGGAGACGGCGGTTATACTGTAGTGTCTGGCCCAATTGGCGCAAAAATAAAAACCCTGCCTTCCGGTTATGAAACTTGTTCTTTAGACGAAGGGGGAACAAATTATTATTACGGTGGTATGTTCTACGATAAAACTTCCAGTGGTTATACCGTAGTAGCGCCTACTGCAGGCACAACCGTTCAACAGGTTTCTGATGGCGCTGAAGAAGTGAAAATGGGTGATATAACTTATGTAAAACCCGGCGACACATATTTTCAGCCTTCAAAAGTAGATGGTAAAGATGTGGATGAAGTTGCGGATGTAGAAGCAGACAAATAATATTTTTTATTTAATTGCCGGTACTCAGGTATTAAAAAATTGAAATGAAAAAAGTAGTGGTACACGAAAACTGAGAGCGGTTGAATTTTGGTATGACACAAAAGGCTTTTTAAATGGTAAAGCAAACTTTATGCTTTTTGGTAAGAAATAAATCGTCTCAATTAAGCTAATAACAAAGATGGATACGTTCAGTGTCCATCTTTGTTTTTTAAGTTATTTATTGCAGTTACAAATGAAGGTTTTGTTAACACCGCCCGGCATTAACTTGCGGTTTCAATCACATTATTAAAGCCTTCATTTTTTTGCTGCGAAAAAATATGAAAGATATGTCAACACTTCAGTTTTCAGCATCTGTCATTAATCTTGAAGTGTTATTTCATTAGTTTTTTCACCTATGTTTGTCTGAGATAAAAATAGTAAGCTATGAATAATTTAATAGTGGATTTATCAAATCAACATCAATTGATTACAAACCTTTTTACATGGCCGTCCAAACCATCTGAATGGGAACAATACAAATTATCGAATGAGCAACTGGAATTTTTTAAAGAATATGGCTACATAAGCAATGTAAAGCTGCTCGAAGAATGGCAGGTTGAAAAACTAAATAACGACTTAGCAGAAATAATTGACCCGGCACATCCAGCTAATAGTTTGTTTCATGAATTTCACAGCAATGAATCAGCCGACCCTAATTCGGTGCTGTTTCATGCACTCGGCGCTTGGCGCATTACCAATAGTTTTCACGATGTAATCTGGAACCCGGCATTTGTAATGGCAGCCAGCCAGATTTTTGGAAATGCCGCAGTTCGTTTTTGGCACGACCAGTTATTTTGTAAACCCGCACATCACGGTGGAGTAGTGGCGTGGCACCAGGACTATAGTTATTGGACAAGAACAGGCCCCATACAGCACCTTACCTGTTGGGTGGGGTTAGATGATGCCACAACAGAAAACGGTTGTTTATATTATGTGCCTAAAAGCCATCACTGGGGCTTGTTGAATAAGCCAGACCTGGCAGGTGATATGGATGGGTTGATGCAATATTTATCTGAAAAGCAAAAGGTGGAATTTAAAGCCATCCCCATTGAATTAAAAAAAGGCTATGCTACTTTTCATCATCCGCTGATGGTGCATGGTTCTTATGAAAATAAATCAACACAATCAAGACGAGCTTTTGTATTAAATGTATTTAAGGATGGAACCAAATCAAACACAGACGAAGTGTTACTTTCTGGTGTACCACC
>JBGSIG010000975.1:0-8216 GCA_041742655.1 Ferruginibacter sp.
GGATGCAATTCAAAAGCCCGTGAACTTTTTGTATTGTTTATTATTTGGTGCCCTGGTAGCGCCCACTGACCCAATTGCTGTGCTGGGTATTTTAACCAAAGCAAATGCTCCAAAAAATGTTGAAATAAAAATTGTAGGCGAATCTTTATTCAACGATGGCATTGGCGTGGTATTATTTTTATCGCTGATGGAAATAATAACGCTTGGCCCCGACAAAATTGAATTTTGGCCAATTGTTTTATTGCTGGTAAAAGAGATAGGCGGAGGTATATTGTTTGGATATTTTCTTGGCCAGCTTGGGTATGCCATGCTTAAAAAGATAGACCATTACCAAACAGAAATACTGATTACAATTGCGATGGTTATGGGTGGGTATATGGTGGCACAGATGCTCCATTTATCGGGCCCGCTTGCCATGGTTGTTGCTGGATTATTTACGGGGAATCGATCTAAAGAGCATGCCATGAGCAATACCACTGAAGCTTATGTTTTTAAATTTTGGGAATTGATTGATGTGTTAATGAATGCCATTCTTTTTGTATTGATTGGTTTGGAATTGCTTACCCTGCAATTTAATTTCTACCATTTGCTTGATGGAGTAGCAGCCATCATCATAACATTGTTAGCGAGGTACTTTTCTTTGCTTATACCTGCAGCGGTTTTTCAAAAATATATTAATACAGATAAAAGAACAGTGCAACTGATGACCTGGGGAGGTTTACGCGGCGGATTGTCTATTGCTATGGCGTTATCTTTAGCCTATCCACTTCCGAAGAATCAATTTGTTTTTATGATTTATGTGGTGGTGCTTTTTTCTATTATCGTGCAGGGGCTAACCGTGGGGCGCTTTGTAAAAAAATTATTTCCGGGGTAGCTTTTCCCGGACTACGGTTCCCTCCCCTGCATCTAAGCATAAATGTTCCAACAATATATTTTGCTGTTTTAATATACCTGCATCCATAAAATTTATTTTATCAAACATTTCTTTTTACTTTTTATTTCTTTCTCCATTGCAGCATTACACTGCTCCACAAAACGCTATAATGCTGCTGAAAATGAAGAACATTTGCCCGGTAAAAAAGCCTTACCGCGTATAGCCATTGCCGGTATAGCAATAGAATCCAGCACATTTTCTCCGGCGCTCACCGATGAAGCTGCTTTTCACGCTCAATACGGCAACGAGGTTTTTTCACGATATCCTTTTTTTGCTAAAGATTCACCTTTATTCAAAAAGGCCATCTGGATACCAACCCTTGAGGGCCACGCATTGCCGGGCGGAGCTGTAACCCGTGAAGCATACGAATCGCTGGTAAATAAAACACTGGATTCATTAAAAAAGCACCTTCCGTACGATGGACTGTTTTTTGATATTCACGGAGCCATGAGTGTTGTTGGTTTAGATGATCCGGAAGGAGACTTTATTGTAAGGATTCGAAAAGTGACTGGAGCCAAAACAATTATATCAACTTCTATGGATCTGCACGGCAATGTATCGTGGCGGCTGGCAGAAAATTCAGACCTGATTACCTGTTACAGAATGGCCCCGCATGAAGATGCTATGCAAACTAAACAACGTGCTGTAGAGAACCTGGTTGAAAGAATTGAAAGCGGAAAAGGAAAGCCTCGTTATAAAGCATACATAGCCATACCTATATTATTGCCGGGCGAAAAAACAAGCACACGAATAGAACCGGGAAAAAGCATATACGCTGCAGTTGCACCTGCCGCATCGCAGCAAGGAATAGTAGATGCCGCCATTTGGATAGGCTATGCGTGGGCTGATGAACCCCGCAATCACGCTGTTGTAATGGCAACGGGTGACGATGAAAAAAAAGTAAAAGAAACTGCTGAGCAATTAGCGCAACAATTTTGGCAATTGAGAAATAATTTTGTGTTTGTTGCGCCTACGGGTACTTTGGAAGAAGCCCTGGCAAAAGCGCTGGCAAGCAAAGTGCATCCCTATTTTATAAGTGATTCAGGAGATAACCCCACAGCCGGAGGTGCCGGAGATGTTACATGGACAATAACCGAAATACTTAAAAATCCAGCGTTCAGCAAAGAGAATGGCCCATCGCTTATCTATGCTTCTATTCCTGGCCCTGATTTTGTAAAGAAAGCCATTGCGGCAGGTATAGGGCAGCCTGTGGATGGCTACGCAGGAGCTACAGTTGATGCAAGGATTTCGCCGCCAGTGCATCTTGCCGGAACTGTTCATTCCATTGAATATGGCGATAAAAATGCTGAAGTGGAAGTGGTGGTTAAGGTAGGAACAGTGTATGTAATTGTAACACAGAAACGCAAACCATATCATAAAGAAATTGATTTTACAAGGCTCGGCCTTCAACCACGCAAAGCGGATATTGTAGTAGTAAAAATCGGCTACCTTGAACCTGAATTGTATGCTATGAGAGCTGATTGGCTCCTGGCACTTACTCCCGGCGATGTAGATCAGAATATAGAAAGACTACCTTATAAAAGAATTGTGAGGCCAATGTTTCCTTTTGATAAAGACATGAAGGAACCTGATCTTTCTGCAAAGCTGGTACCATTGTCTGATGATTTGAAATAACCACAGGCACTACCAGTTTCTCATCATTGCAAATCCTTATTCAATGATAATATTATCTGCAACGAATTTTGCCTTTTTTCTCAATGCTGTAATGTCGGCACCTGGTGAATAGTATGCAAGAGCCACCCCCATTCTCCGGTAAGGCCTCGTAGTGGGCTTACCAAAAATGCGTACATCCGTGTTAGGTAGTTCCAATGTTTTTTCAAGTCCTGTAATGGTAAAAGAGTCTGCCGTTTTGCTGGCTAAGATTACTGCACTTGCTCCTGCCCTTTCCAACTGTATTGCAGGTATTGGTAACCCGAGAATTGCACGGGCATGTAATTCAAACTGCGATAAGTTTTGCGTGCCTGCGAGTGTAACCATGCCGGTATCATGTGGCCGTGGACTTAGTTCAGAAAAATAAACACCTTTAGCAGTAATAAAAAATTCTACACCCCAAATACCTGTACCCGTTAATGCCGTAGTAACTTTTTCTGCCATCTTTCTGGCATCCTCATGATCGGTATCACTTATAAAAACAGGTTGCCAGCTTTCCTGGTAATCGCCACGCTCCTGCCGGTGCCCGATGGGTGGGCAAAATAATGTCGGCCCATTTTTTTGAGTTACGGTCAGCAGAGTTATCTCTGTATCAAAAGCAATAAATTCTTCTATGATCACTTCTTTTATATCGCCCCTGGAACTATTAATGGCGTAGTCCCATGCCTGTTGCTGATCTTCCGTGTTCTTTAAAATAGATTGCCCTTTCCCACTACTCGACATAAGTGGTTTTACCACGCAAGGCAACCCTATTTCGCTGACCGCTTTGGAAAATTCTATGAAGTTTGTAGCATAAGAATATTTCGCAGTTTGAAGGCCCAATTCTTTACTCGCAAGGTCTCTTATCAGTTTCCTGTTCATGGTAAAGTTTGCAGCCCTGGCGCTGGGCACTACCTGTATCTTTTGTTGCTCGTAATTATAAAATTGTTCGGTGCGGATGGCTTCAATTTCGGGAACAATTATATCCGGCTGATGTTTGGATACCACCGCATCCAGTTGGGCAGCATTCAACATGTCTATTACTTCAAAGCCATCTGCTACCTGCATGGCCGGTGCACCGGCATAGCTGTCTACCGCAATTACAGTTTGCCCCAATCTTTTCAATGCTATCACCAGTTCCTTGCCGAGTTCTCCGCTTCCCAGCAGGAGTATTTTTTTATGCATACCGCAAGATAGATATTTTGAAAGAATGTTGTTGGTCAGCATCAGGATTTACCTAGTTGCAACATTCATAGGATTGTACTTGGGATTGAAGCCCTTTTTTATTTTGCAAACACGTTGCTCCAAATGGTCTTTGGTGGCAACGGATTAGAGATTGGCTTCCGGAGAAGTCTGTCTACGATCCACACCTGTTCTAATTCCTAAAGTATATTTTTAAGATCTGCCGGGGAATAATTTATGGATTTTAAAGTTTTATTATCATTTGCCCGGAAAACTAAAAACAAAGACTCCTCTTCTTTCCAATACGCATCGCTTTGTTCTTTCACTTTATAATGTTCGATGGTTGCATTTGCTTCTTCCACCGATTTGCATGCCTTGCTCATGTTTGAACGATGAACTTCATCGAAAAGTAGCTGGAATTTTTCTCCTAATCCAAACTCTAAAATAGCACCCGACAACACATATTGAATGTCGCAAAGTGCATCTGCAACCTCAACCAAATCGTTTTCATTTATTGCCTGCTGCAGTTCCTTCATTTCTTCTAACAAAAGAGATACCCGTAAGTCACATCGTGCCTTTAATGGAATACCCGGCGTTTGTAATATGGGATGTTTAAATGTTTTATGAAATTCTGCAACCTTGTTTAATGGAGATGCTTCCTGCATTTTAATTTATTTTAATTTGAATATTGTTAAGCGATAAAAATAGGTATTTTTTGGTTTGGTATTTTATCAGTATTTCAAAATATTATCACAGTCGTTCTCCATCGTAGCAAGGTAACCCTTAAATAAAAAGACATCCGAAGTCTCAAAGCCCCGGATGTCTTTTGCATGTTGTCGCCATTATATGGAAAAGCCACCTGCTGCACCGGGGCCACCAATCAATACACGTCCTCTATTTTATAAGCTGTATCACCATATTTAAAATTATTGCCCTTCACCAGGCCTTTCATAACAGCATATATTGGGGCCTTTGTTGACATACCGAATATTTCGTCGCCTTCAATTTCCATTTTTTCACTGGATACAGCAATAAAAAAAGTACGCAGGTTGGTAACTACTATCGCTCCAGGCTCTACCCTTTCGCACGTTATCTCAGGATTTAAGGATTTCAGATACGCCATTTCCGCAGTTACAAAATTAAGCTCCCGTTCATAGGTGCTCAACAATTCTACTTTGCCTGTAGTGCGGTCTTCACTTTGGCTTGCTGACTGACGTTGAGAGTAAGCATCTGTTTTCAGTTCGTTTAACTTTTTTTCAAAACTTCCAATCAGTTCTTCCTGCTTTTGAAAACTGGCCTCAAATACAAGGCTTTTGTTAATCTTCTTTTTCATAAATTATATGCTTCGTTATGCATGTTTATAAAGATATAGTATTAATGTGGGCTTAATGCCGGTACATTTTAAATTGTAGCGGCCCGATGGTATCCACCACTCATAAATCAACTGCCCCACAAATGAAAGTTTTTTATAACTTGCTAATCTAAACTCAACTGATATGGACTTCCAACTCGTTACTGGCAGGCCAGATAAAACCGATCACCTGGTTTTTACGACCACCTTCGCACACAACAACATTTTTTACAAAGCTGCACTTGCCGAAACCGTTTCCTGGGAAGGCCTTCTTACGGGAACCTACGATGTGCTCCTGCAATCAGGTAAAGGCACTCAACGCCTTACCCTTGTTAAATACAAAGAGCAATGGAATGCAGGGCAGGAAGTTGAACAGATTGGGGTTATTCAGCAAGAGGTGGTTGATTTACTGGGTGAAGTGATCAGTAAGGTTCGTGCGTAAAACGATTCTGCTGTGGTATATAAATCACCTTCGTTGCTGTGGGCAATGAATATACATTGGTTGCTTCGTTGCACTTGCAATGAACAGAATAAGCACACCCATAAACGAATATATTACACAGTATCAAAGACGACTAGATATTCATCATTTTACACATCGCTTTATGTAATAAAGAATTTGAATCGTGTATTGAATCAACAATGGAAAAATGATTCAGGCCGGGCAAATGTAACATTTCTATAGTAATTATTTTATTTTTCCAATTGCCGTACAGTTCCCTGCTCTGGTCTTTAAATTCTGCAGTTTCATCATCTCCCACTGCAATAAGCAAATTGCCTGATTCAGGAACTTTTAAAAACGACGGACTATTTCTACCGGCCATCTCTTTGTCCATTTGCAACACATCATTAATATTTGAAAGCTGAATGGGTATTAAATTGAACAAGCCACTTATTGAACAGACACATTTTATTGCGGGAAGTTCATCTTCCTGTTTTTGCCTGGCCATTAGCATTGCGGCCAAATGTGCACCTGCACTATGCCCAGCTATGAATAACTGTTTCGGGTCTCCGTTAAATTTAATAAGATTGGTTTGCAGCCAGGTCACTGCTTTTTGACAGCAGGCTACTATACTATCCATTGTAGCGGCAGGGGCAAGCGGATAATTTATAAGTACGGTGGTAACGCCGTAGTTTGCAAATGCATCTGCAATAAAATAAAACATAGATTTATCAAACCTTTGCCAATAGCCGCCGTGAATAAAAAGCAGTGTTTTTGCACCTGGAACAACTGATGGGAATACATCAAGGCATTCACGTGGCAAGTCGCCATAAGGAATGTCCTTAATACAATTCAATTTTTTTTCTGCAAGCCCGCTGAGTGATTCCCATTTTTGAAGGTGAGTTTCAAAACCAGGTACGTGAAAACGGGTATTGTATTGCAGGTCGAGTTGTTCCTGGTTGTATTGTTTATATAGCGGCATCAACATATATTAAACAGCGGCAAGCGTTGCTTCCTGCAGGCAGCTAAAAACTATTTTATAAAACTCGGGGTGCGACTGCCAGGTTTTTCCTGTAATAATCTTACCATCTTTTACCGCCTCATCAGGCGTTATGTAATGCCCCCCGCAGCTTTCTACTTCAAATTTTACGTGCTCATAGCAGGCAATCTTTCTTTGATCCACCAATCCTGCGGTTACCAATATCTGCACGCCATGGCAAATGGCAAAAATATATTTACCGGCAGCATAAAATTCCTGAACAATTTTTATCACGCTTTCATCATTGCGTAAATATTCAGGCGCCCTTCCCCCGGGCATTAGTACGGCTTCAAATTCCTGCGTATTCACTTCGCTAAATGAAATATCCGATTCAATGATGTAACCTTTTCTTTCCACGTAGGTATCCCAGCCCGGTTCAAAATCATGAATCACTGTATTCATTCTTTTCACTGCGGGTGCGGCAATTACTGGCGTGTATCCCGCCTCCCTTAGCCGATGGCAGGCATAAAGAATTTCAAAACTTTCACCGGCATCGCCAGTGATGATCAGTATTTTTTTGTGTGCATTCATGATAATACTATTTAGGTAATTTTTATTTTTAGCAATGTTCACTCGAAGTTAATTAATACCAGTTACAGATTAAAACAATATTGTAATTCATGGTTAAGGCCGGATATGTCGGCCTGCATTTTACAAATTGTAAATTCTATCTCCATAAAGCAAGTACTGGAACCGATCATTTATCAGGGTTTCTTATGGCTGGTATATACAGCAGCTAATTTGTTACCCCATTGGCTGGCATTATAAAAAGTTTGGTACAGGATAAAACAGCCACAAATTATTAATACTGCGCCGGTGAGCCTGTTTATCACCTGCATATTGCGCATGGTGAGGCTGGGCCTAATCTTAGCTGCCAGCAGCACCTTCAATACATCCGAGCCGATATTAACCAACAGGCATGCGGAGAAAATTACTATGCGTTCGGCTACTGTATAGGTGGTGGCAAAAACAGTAGCGGCGGTTAGCCACTCAAAAAATAAAATAGGGTTGAGGGTGTTAATAGAAAACCCGGTAATAAATAACCTGGCAATATGGCCATGGCCAAGGCGATTGTTTACACCAACAGCCTGCGGCAACACTGTCGGTTTAAAAAATGCATAGTAAGCGCCCAATGCCAGCAACAACAGGCCACCTCCATAACCAATTTGCCTGATGTAAGTATTGGCAAAATGGGCGGTGAACACCGAAAATCCATTGCTCAGACTCACAAAAAGTATATCACTAAGCCAGATGCCTGCCACAAAACTAAACCCGCCCCGGATACCATTATCCAGGCTTTGTTTTACTACCGTAAATAAAATAGGGCCTACAGAAATAGCAAGGTACAAGCCCATCATAACACCGGTGATTAATGCCTGCAACATGTTGATAAAATTGGCTGAATAAAGTTGAATTGCAATATACTACAACACGGGACAATGTTGCACGAACTACCGGCAGGTAATTTTTTTTAGTTGTCGACATACTCACTCACAACTTTCTGGTTTTTACTGTGTGGCCGGGGCTATGTATTATCAAGAAGCCGTCTGTGGTAATTTATTTGGCCGAGGTGATACGCCAGGTGTGTTGAAAGGTGTACTAAAAAATATTCCGTACT
>JBGSIG010000976.1:0-9632 GCA_041742655.1 Ferruginibacter sp.
AGGTATTTTGTATTGCTGCAACTAAAGGCAACATGAAGGGCAGCTGTTATGCTGGCACAGCTTTCGTCATTGCATCCCCAAAACAAATCAATTCCGGCATTTGCAGCAATCAATGCAATTTCCCTTGCGCCCCTGATGCCGCCACATTTCATCAATTTGATATTAAAAATACCGTAAGGTACAGGAGGCTGGGATAGTTTCATGGCCGATGCAGCATCAAGCAAAGATTCATCCGCTGCTAATATTTTTCTGTCCGTGTTCTCTAAGGTTGCCAGTTCATTTTCTTTTCCAACGGGTAGCGGCTGTTCTATTAATTCTATGGAAAGCTGTTTTGTTTTTTTGATAAAATATTTTAGCTGATCAAGATCATATCCCTGGTTGACATCCACCCTTACCAGCATTTTATTTTTAAAGGCTTCGGTGAGTTTAGTTACCCTCTCAATATCCTCCTCCACATTTAATCCTGTTTTTATTTTAATAACGCTAAAGCCGGCTGCATAATTGGCAGTAGCTTCTTCCAGCATTGCGGCAGTTTCTTTAATTCCAATGGTAACCGAAGTAGGCAATGCAGTTATTTTCTGGCCATATAGATCAACCACTCTTATCCCAAGCATTTGGCAAAATGCATCGTGCAGTGCAATATCAATAGCGGCAATTGTACCCGGCATACCTTGAAATTGTATCAATGCTTCATCAATGAACTGATTAAAAAAGCGGATATCCCTGCCAGCCAGTTGCTGTACAAAATCATGTTGAAGATTGGCATAAGTAACTTCAGGCGTTTCTCCCACTACTTCTGCAAAAGGATTGGAAGCGCCAATACCGGTGATGCCATTTTCCAACATTATTTCCAGGAAAACAATTTCTGTATCCTCAATTATTTTATAGGCAATAGTATAGGGCCTGGTTAAGGGCAATTGCTGCAGCAAGGCTTTTACTGATTTTATTTTCATACCACAACGTTTACCAAACTTTGAATAACGGGTATTATTTTTTCCACTCCCTGTTGCAGGGGCAATAAAACAGGTAATTGAAGCGACGCTTCATAAGCCCCTTGAAAATCCAGGGCTTCTTCTTTGCTGCAGTCTTCGGTATTTAAAGCAAGCGCAATTACTTTGGAGCCATACATTTTTATCAATTCAATTTCAGATTTTACTGAATGAATCGTTCCCCACTCCCGTATGTGATCGTAATGTTTTCTTTTGGGTGCATGAACGAGTATTACATGTTTGGCATTGCCTGATACCAGTAGTTCTGAACCACAGGGCCCGCTTGGGTTGCGTAGTGCGGCCTGTCCCTCTACTAATATTACTGCAGCATTGGTTTCTTTCCAGCAGCTCGCAATGGCATGCTCCAGTTCACCCGAAATAAAATCATTTAATGTTGAATCAAAAATGAATCCATACTCACCGCCCTGTAACCAACCGGTTTGGCCGGTATAGATCATTTGCGCATTTATTCCAGCAGCTGCGCATGCTTGTTTTACCAGGCGGCAGGTTGTTCTTTTTCCCAATGCGCAATCTGTTCCAATCACTGCAATGATGGGCGCTTTCACCGAAAATATTTCAGCATTCCAAAAATGGAGGTCTTCTCTTTTCTTTGGTTTTCTTACATCCGTTAATTCAACCTTATATTCTTTAGCAAGAGAAACCAGGTGTGGCAGTTCGTTTAAATATTCGTGTAAGCCATTTACAATATTTATCTTTTTTCGAATGCAGGATTCGATAACAGGAATAAAATGTACAGGAAGTTTTCCGCCAATCGTAGCGATTCCAATAATGCAATATTGTATTCCTGTTATAAAAATAATCGAATCCTCAACAGATGCAAAAACAGGAATGTCCCGGTGTTTTCCATCCAATACTTCTCCAGCATCTTTGCCTGCATGCACACTGTCTATTACAGCAACTATCTCATATCTTTCAGTTCCTCGAATTAATCCATGGGCAGTTTTTGCATCCGATTCATGCAGCATTCCATCTGTTAAAACAATGGCCCTTGGTTTAAGTACTTCGGTCATGAATAATTTATTTTTTTAAATTTATTTTCCTACAAACTCTCCCGGATATTTTTGCATCATTTTTTTATCTTTATACACCAATACCCCATTTACCCAAACTTTTAATATACCATCTGATAATGCTTTTGAATCCTGGACACTGGCATTGTCTTTTACTGTTAAAGGATCAATCAAAACAAGATCGGCAAAATAACCTGCTGCAATAATTCCCCGGTTGGTAATGCCGGTATGCTCTGCAGCAAGTCCCGTCATTTTATTGATGGCTTGTTCCCAGCTCATGATCTTTTTTTCTTTTACGTACCTGCTCAGCACCCTTGTATAAGTTCCATATCCACGGGGATGGCCACCATTAGCTCCGTCCGAGCAAATATTGGTATGCGCCCATCCTAAAAAACTTACCAGGTCATCTTCCGACATTGATTTACCCATGATGGCTTCGATGCCTCCTTCGCCAGGATGTGATTTTTCATAGGCATCGGCAGCCGCAACTAAATACAATAGTGTTTGTGCAGGCGTTTCATTTCTTATTGCTGCGATAGCGGCCATCGTTTTTCCCTGGTAATTACTGTCGGGTTTAAAGCGCACCATCACAGAACCCGCAGGATCAAATAGATGTTCTATTGCATAAGTCGCCCCAGCCAAACTGGTAAAATCTTTTTTTGGAAATAATACCCTTACAGTACTGTTCCAAAAATCATAAGGGTAGCAATCAGCAGTAATGTCAATGCCTCGTGCCCGGGCATTTTGCAGGGTTGCAAGTAATTGGGGCGCCGTACCCCAATCATCTTTTAATGCAATCTTGATATGAGAAATTTGTACCGGCAATTTTGCTTCCCTGCCAATAGTAATGATCTCATCTATAGCATCAGCCATACTGATGTCTTCACTTCTTATATGACTGATATACCTTCCTTTTTCCGCAGCGGTTACTTTGGCTAATTCAATCACCTCATTGCGGTCACTGTAAAATGCTTCTTCATATTCCAGCCCTGTTGAAAGGCCCAGCGAACCTTTTTTTAATTCTTCTTTTAAAACGAGTTTTATTTTCTCCAGTTCCTCATTGGTGGCCGGTCTTGATAAATTGGGGGCGCCCATTATTTTTTCCCTGATAGTAGCATGCCCGGTATAAGTGGCCACATTAATTGCGGCAGGTATTTTCTTTAAGGAAGCTATAATACTGTCCACCGGATCACTGCCACCATCCTGGCCGGCAACAATGGTAGTGATGCCCTGGTTTAATGCAGCCAATGCTTCTGGATATTTTTGTAAGGAACCTTCTACATGGCTGTGCGTATCTATAAAACCAGGAGCCAAAATTTTTCCTTCGCCATCGGTAATTTCTTCCTTATCAAATGGAGTAAGATGTCCAACAGCAATAATTCTTTTACCCTGTATCCGCACAGAAGATTTTCGGGCAACTGTTCCCGTGCCATCAATTAATTGCACATTTGTAATTAAAGAAGTAGCAGGAACGATCATAGGATTACCCTGTATAAAATTTCTGACTGCACGATTGGCCAAACCATTGCTGCCGCTGCTTAAGACAATAGCAGTTCTTTTATTTTTCACATCCCGGTAAATAAGATTAACAAAACCAACCCAACCACCGGAGTGCGAATATTTCAACTCTTTGTCATTTTCAATAAACCAGCCAAAGCCATAAGGATAGGTAGTGCCATCGTTTAGCTTAACGGGTTCAAATGCCATGGCCATCGTTTCTTTTTTGATGAGCTTATGGGTAGCAAGGCTTTGCTCCCATTTATACAAATCTTCTACTGATGAATACATATTGCCATCTCCCACAATACCATCAAAGGGCGTAAGATCATTTAGTTTTCTTTTTTCTCCAGTTTCTTCAAATCCATAAACATGATTTACCGGAACAGAAGGCATTAATAACTGGTACACATAAGTATCATTTAGTCCCAGCGGTTTTGTAATATTCTTCTTTACAAAAACATCAATGCTTTCGTTGCTGATGCGTTCTATGATAGTTACCAGTAAAACATAATTGGTATTACAATAATTCCATTTTGTGCCTGTACCAAAATCCAGTGCTGGTTTATAGGTTGCATATAAAGCCACCAGTTTTTCATTAGTAAGGGTATCAAGCGGAGATCTGTATCGCTGAAAAACATCAAAGTATTCGGGTATGCCCGATACATGTGTCATCAGGTTGCGGATGCTGATACTGTCGTAAGGTAATTCAGGTATATATTTTTTGCAATCATCATCCAGTTGCAGCAAACCTCTTTCCTGCAATATCAGTATGCTCAAGCAAATAAATTGTTTGGTTACCGAAGCCAGGTTAAAAGCCGATGTTGTTTTAAGTGGTTCATTGGTTCGGTAGTCTGTTACGCCAAAAGCTTTTTTGTAAATGATCTTTCCCTTTTCTGCATACAATACAGTGCCGTTAAAGCGATCGGTTTTATTAAGCAGGATTAAAACGGAATCTAATTTATTTGCATCCGGTGCAGGTTGTGCCAGCGTGGCTACAGATAAAAATGTAGTAAAAAGAAAAAAAAATATTGATCTCATGATTGCCGGTTTTAAATTAAAGTTAGGGGAAATGTTGGAGGGGCTACAAATTTCATTTTGTGAATTAATAATGAAATCTACCAGGCGGTTTCCGTTTGAATGTGGTTATTTCAGGGTAAAATTTTTGTAAATTTCGATTGTTCTATGGCTGATATGACAAATGGCACATCCTCCGGACAGTTTTGTTTTTTTAAGTGATAACACTTTGAAAGTATACCGTTATAAGTTGACAACACACATTTGCCTTAATGGGTAGTTGTTAAGGTTTTGAAGTTTTTAGAATTTGCACAAAAGTTTCGGGAGGAAGAGAAATATATTACGTATTTATTGAAGTACCCCTGCATACTCACCAATGCCCTTACTACCCTTCAAAAACATCTGCCAGTCTTCAAGCATTTTCCCTTTTAACACCCGGGGAAATTTGTGTTGGCCGCCAACCTTACCTTTTGAAAGCATGAACTCCATAAAAATATTTTCTGACAAAACAGTTACCAACACATCTTTTAAGGCATGCCTTCTTTCTATCTCATAATCATCATTCAGCGCTTTTAATTTTTCGTCTATGCGTACACGTAATATGTCGTTATCAACCGTGTCATCTGTAGCAATATACCAGTGGTGTGCAAAAAAACTTCCATAAGGCACTCCGGCTACAGTAAATTCAGGAATAGAAATATTTAGTTCTTCACTCACCATTTGTATTGCCTTGTTCATATTGTCCACACTTAAATGTTCGCCAACCAAACTTAAAAAATGCTTTGTTCTGCCGGTAATGATAATTTCACTTCTTTCTTTATCAATCAATTTTACAGTATCGCCAATGGAGTATCTCCACGAGCCTGCGTTGGTACTTATCAGTATGGCATAATTCCTGTTTTCTTCAATTTCATGAATCATTAATACTTCAGGCTGCTCTACCATATTTCCTTCGCTGTCAAAATTTTTATCGTCGAAAGGAACAAACTCAAAAAAAATATTATTGTTTAATGCAAGGTGCATTCCGCCTTTAGCATCCTGCCTGTTTTGATAGGCCAAAAATCCCTCGCTGGCAAGATAGGTTTCAATGTAAGTGATGGGTTTGCCCAGTAATTTTTCAAATCCTTTTTTATACGGCTCCATTGCCACTCCGCCATGCACATAAAAAGCCAGGTTAGGCCATATATCATGAATATTTTTTACGTTATAACGTTCAATTATTTTTTCCATACATAGTTGAAGCCATGCGGGCACACCTATAATAAAGCCAATATCCCAGTTGGGCGCTTTCTCAACTATTTCTTCTAATTTTTTTGCCCAGTCTTTTTCACGGGCAATTTTTTTACCCGGTTTGTACAGGCCCAACCCCTGAAACCAAAAAGGAATTTTCTTTTGTTGAATGCCGCTTAAGTCTCCTGCGTAATAAGTAGCCCCCTTTTGTAGTTGCGTACTTCCGCCCAGCATCAGCCAGCCTTTTCCAATAGCACTTCTTGGAACATCCTGGTATTTTGCGAGGCTTATCAGTTGTTTAAAACTGGTAATATTATTACTGCGTATCAGTTCTTTTGTAATAGGTATATATTTACTGGCGGCCTCACTGGTTCCGCTGCTGAGTGCAAAATATTTTACAGGTCCGGGCCAGCATACATCGGGCATTCCTTCCACAGCCTTATGCCACCATTCTTCGTAAAGTTTGCTATAATTATAGGTAGGCACCAATTGCTGAAACTTTTTTCCGAGGTGGCGGCTCATCAGTATTTCGTCGAACTTGTATGCCTGGCCAAACTGCGTGAACCTTGCAGTGCGCAATAATCGTTTAAGCACTTTTAATTGCTGCCGCCTGGGATCTACCACGGGTAGGTTTAAAGCTCTTGAAATATATTTAGGAAGTTTTAGATCTATAATTGCCATGCATTGCCTGGTTATGGTAAACAAATTTACTGCTTACAGCCGTCTTGCAGATATTATTATTTACATATTACAAAACCGGAACCAGATGTGGTTCCGGAAGTTTAAACAGCATCAGAAATCATTTATTTATAACATTTTGCGCTTGGCAAACCGTTCAAATTACTGTACGTTTGTACACTAAAACAATTAAAATGAAGAAAATATTTATTTCGTGTTTGCTATCCATCTGCCTGCTGAAAGCCAGTGCCGACGAGGGAATGTGGTTGCCGATGTTACTTGGCCAACAGGTATATGCCGACATGGTAAAAAAGGGTTTGAAATTATCTAAAGACCAGCTTTACTCCGTTAATAATGCCTCCATTAAAGATGCCATCTTAATTTTTGCTGGCGGGTGCACCGGTGAAATAGTAAGCAGCGAAGGCTTGATTTTTACCAATCATCATTGTGGCTACGACGCTATCGCAAAAGCAAGCACGGTGGAGCATAATTATTTGCAGGATGGCTTTTATGCGTATAATAAGGGCCAGGAAATAAAAAGTGATATTACTGTTCAGTTCCTTGACAGGATTGTAGATGTTACTAAAGAAGTAGAAGCTGGTTTAAAAGGATTGTCGTATGAAGAGCGGTCGGCTAAGTTGGCCGATGTTTATAAGAGCATTACTGAAAAAGTATACGATAAAGAGAACGGCTTGAGTGGCAGGGTGTATAGCATGTTTAAAGGAAACCAGTATTTAATGTATGTGTATAAAACCTATTTGGATGTGCGCCTTGTGGGAGCTCCCCCGGAAACAGTAGGTAAGTTTGGAGGCGATACCGATAACTGGGAATGGCCACGCCATACAGGCGATTTCTCAATATTTCGGGTGTATGCTGCCAAAGATGGTAAACCGGCACTGTATAGCAAGGACAACGAACCTTTAAAACCAAAGTATTTTTTGCCAGTAAGCATTAAAGGAATTAAAGATGGTGATTACTCAATGATTTATGGTTACCCTGGGGGCACCAACCGTTACGAAACCAGCTACGGCATAAAATTAAAAATTGAAGATGAAAATCCATCGCTTGTTGAGCTTAGAGATGAAAGACTGAAATTTATGATGGCGGAAATGGTAAAAGACCCTGCGGTTAAATTAAAATTGGCCAGCAATTACAGCGGTATTGCCAACTATTGGAAATTTTTTGATGGTGAAACAAAACAGTTGGTAAAATACCATGTGTACGATCAGAAAAAGGCCTTTGAAAAAACTTTCCAAGAGTGGGCAAAAGGTAAACCCGAGTATGAAAATATATTGAGCGACTACGAGAAAAGTTATGCCGCCTGGACACCCTACAGCAAACAGCGTCAATATTTAATTGAAGGTGTATTGGGTTCACCCCTGGCGGGATTTGCCTCATCACTGATTGGGCTTGAAGCGACCTTGGCAAAACCCGGAGCTTCTGCGGAAACAAGTAAGAATGCGGTAGAAGCAGCGTCGGCGAGGCGAATAGAATTTTTATCAGAAGAAGATATACCGAGCGATGAGAAAATTATGGCTGCAACCTGCAGAATGTTTTATAAAGATGTTGATAAAAGCCAGCACCCCGTTGGGTTTTACGAAGGCATTAAAGCCAAATATGGCGATTTAAATGATGAACAAACGTATAAGAAATGGGCCAAAGATGTGTTTGCAAATACCATCATTTTGGATGATGCAAAATGGAAAGCCTTTGTTGCAAACCCAGATGCTACAGTATTGCAGGCTGACCCGGCTTTTGATTATGCCTCGGCCTTTATAAAAAATTACAATCTTAAATATGCATCAGTGCGTAAAGAATTCCTGGCAAAAAACGATGAACTGGGCAGGCTTTACATGAAAGGAATTATGCAGATGAACCCTGCGGCGGCAGCCAAAATGTACCCTGATGCAAACTTCAGCATGCGGGTAAGCTACGGTAATGTAAAAAGTTATACTCCGCGGGATGGAGCGCATTACGATTATGTTACAACGGGTAAGGGTATATTGGAAAAATATGTTGCCGGTGATTATGAGTTCAACTTACCGGTAAAGCAGATTGAACTGATGAAACAAAAAGATTATGGCCAGTATGTTGATAAAGGAAGAAATGACCTTGTGATAAATTTTATTACTACCAATGATATAACAGGTGGTAATAGCGGCAGCCCTGTAATGGATGGCAATGGCAATTTGATAGGGCTAGCTTTTGACGGCAATTATGAGGCATTAAGCCATAAAATTGCATTTGATAAAGATCTTAACAGAACCATTTGTGTAGATGTGCGCTACGTGTTGTGGTGCATAGATAAACTTGGGGGAGCAAAAAATATCATCAATGAATTGAAATTGGTAAAATAAAAAATTTTAAAAAACCGTAGCCTTAAAAACTACGGTTTTATTTTTGCAGTATAAACAATCAGTCATGTTGGATGTTTCAATTGTAAATAATATAAAAATGCAAACATTGGGCAAATATTTCAAATTGTTTTTAACCTGCTTATTAATGAGTACAGCATTATTAACTACGGCTCAGGAAACTGCAAATATCAAAGGCGAAGAAGTAACCTACACTGCTGCAGATGGAACAAATTTAAAAGGCTACGTTGCTTATAATGAAAATCAAAAAGGAAAAAGGCCGGCAATCATCGTGGTGCCCGAATGGTGGGGAAACAATGATTATAGCAGGATGCGTGCCCGAAAATTAGCAGAGCTCGGCTATATAGCCATAGCAGCGGATATATATGGTGATGGAAAGTTAGCGGATAATCCTGCCGAAGCGCAGGCTTTGGCTACTCCATTTTATAAAGACCCACAATTGGGAAAGGCAAGAATTGAAGCAGCAGAGAAAAAAATAAAATCGTATCCTGAAACAGATAAAAACGAGATAGCAGCTATCGGCTATTGTTTTGGCGGTTCAATGGTGTTGAATGCCGCAAAAATGGGAATGGATTTTAAAGGAGTGGTAAGTTTTCATGGAGGTCTTGCCACCGTGCCTTCAACTAAAGGATCTACCACCGCAAAAATTTTAGTTTGTAACGGTGCCGCGGATAAATTTGTTAGCTTAGAAGACATAAAAAGTTTTAGAAGCAATCTTGACTCTCTGCATGTTTCTTATACATTTATCGAATATCCCGGAGCGGTACATGCCTTCACTAACCCTGCTTCTACTGCAAACGGCAAAAAATTTAATA
>JBGSIG010000977.1:0-3488 GCA_041742655.1 Ferruginibacter sp.
ATAATCCACTATAAAACGTGCCTGGTCAGTTTGGCCTCCGGGAACATTATTTACCGGCGTTTGTATATAACCGCTGAATGTATATTGTATAGTGCCAAGGTCGATATCTAAAGCATCGGCGGAAACATCAATGTCCTGGTATAATTCAAAAGGGCCCCTGTTGGCAACACTGCAACCAGAAAAAAAAGTAATTCCACCCGCAGCTCCGGTGGTGTGATCAAAAGGGTACAAACCGGCGGAACCGTCCGGAATCATCGTCCAGTTAAGATAAGTATTGGTGGGGGCAGGTGCGCATACCGAGCCGCCGGCACTCACAATTGTCCAACCTGTTCCCCTTGGTAGACTTTGAGCACCGGGGTTAACTACAAGGTTTTGTGCTGAAACGGTCAGTATGCTGACCATGCCAACAAGTGAAAGGAAGATTTTCCTCATAAGTTTAATTTGGGCTAAAAATACGGGAGGTTATTTAATAATATGAAAGCCGTTTATCAACAGACGTGGATATCTGCAATAGCGATGTTGTTTCGTTAATGCTGTTAAATACAATTTTTCGATGATGACACGCAGCTGCCGACCAGAAGTAGAAATACAGATTTTTCGGATTCCTTATTTTAGTAGTATCATTTTCACCATGGTTGGTTGTCCATTTTCGGCAAATACTTTAATAAAATAAACTCCATTTTGCCATGCCGAAAATGAAATATTTTTTATTGGATTGATACCTGGGTTAAGCATTAATTTTTCTTTATAAAGCGTTTGGCCAATGCTGTTACAAATTAGTATTGTTGCAGTTTGGCGGTTTTCGCTCGTTAAAAGAAAAGCACCGTTTGTGCTAATTGGATTGGGAGCAACTTTTATTGAAATTCCGCTTCCGGCTTTAATTGTAGCGCACCTTCCCTGGTTGGGAATATTCAAATCAAGCCATTCAGTTCTTGTTTGTATCCAGTTTTTCAGCGTACTTATTTCTCCGGCGTATGAGGTAGGAATGGGGTGGGGATTGGGCCATACATATTGCCCAAGAACCGGCCATTTTTTAAAATGCCTTATTTGTGCTTCACTCAAAAGATTTTGTATAGAATCTATCATGCCGTTGATACCGGCGGTAGAAAAAAATTGTTGCTTCGCTTCTGTATACCTGCATTTGAGTGCACCGGTGAAGGCTGTATCGGTCATTAATTTTTCCCACCAAAAAGGTACCTGCCAATAATCATCGGGGCACACGTTATTAAATTGATATGCCCAGGTATTGGAGTTGCTTCCGCCACAGTAATCCGCATTTCTAAAGGCAAGGTCATAGTCCCACACCGGGCCTATATAAAGTTTGCCATCTATGCTTTTTTTGTCTTTATACAAATAGGTACTCAGTCTGTAACCATCCACATTATGGCTTAATTCATTTATCAAAAAGTAATCTATAAAAGACGGCAGGTCAGCATATTTTCTTACCCCGAAATTAGGATCCTGGAAATTATTATTTTTCAATGCTGTTTCAAAACTATCTACATAATTTCTTATGTATTCATTTTGTTGGGGAGTTATGTCATCTGCTTTTGGGTAAACATTGCTAAATTTTATTTGCTGGTTAGCAGCATTGAGTGGCGGGTATTTACTCGTAAACGCTGCCGCATCTTTATTTATGCTGATGATATAGCCCCCGGTGATAGCGTCACCTGAATTGTCGTTTGCACCAATTTTACTTACAATAACCCTGTTAGAACTTCCACGTTTTATTTTTTCCATCAACACATATATTCCTCTGTACTCATCATTTACTACCAACTCTACATACCTGCATTGCGAAGCCCAGTGACCAAGAAGGTTGCTAAGTGAATAGGCGAGTACATTGCGCATGAGGGTTTTGTCTGTATATGGCGCATATAATATCCAGTCGCTTTCTTTTGCTATACCCAGCAAGGACTTGTCTTGAGATTTGTTTGCGGCATCACGTAATTCAAATCCATAACTTTTCATTGGGAACATCTGCGAAGATTGCCCCCGATACTCGATAGCGATTTTACCGTTGTAGTCATTTTGGGGGTCAGTCAAATTATTTCTTACACCTTCGCCATTATAAATTATACCCATGGTGGCATCTGTTTTTGGGTCGTCAGCAATGGTGTTACCCAGTGTATTGATTACAATAATCGGCAAATTAGATGAAGTGAAATTATCAGTTTGGCAATGGCATGGGGTAGCAAATACCAGCAAGAGGAAGCAAAGAATCAGTTTCATTTTTCAAAAATAAATATTTATTTTTTGTAGCTGATTGAAGGGGTGCATTTCAAATTGTATGCACCCTGTTGGTGCACTAAATCCCTACCAACGGCAGTACTAAAAATTTACTTTTCTACTGCATCATCTGCTTCCGCCTTTTTCATTTTTCCCGTCCATATTTCTCGCTTCGACCGTGTAGGCACTTCATCACCCAGCAATTTACCCCATGGTTTCGTTTCGGGCAAACGGTCGAAAATTATTTTTAAAATAGCCAGGAAAGGAATGGAAAGAAACATGCCTGCTACACCCCACAAAGCGCCGCCCATTAGTACAATCACAATAGAAAAGAAAGCATTTATCTGTACTCTTGAGGAAACAAGTAAAGGAACCAAAAAATTATTATCGATAAACTGGATGAGTGTGTATGCGCCTATAATTAACAATTGTGTGGTGAATCCATCATGTGTTACAGTTGCTATAATTACCGGAAGCGCAATGGCCACAATACCACCAATGTATGGGAGCATATTTAGCAGTCCTCCCAAAACACCCAATAAAATGGCATAGTCCACTCCCAATATTAACAATGCGGCAGAATTTAATACCGATACCGCAATCGCCTCTAGCATTAACCCCACTGTGTAGCTTTGAATGGCCGATTTTGTTTCTGTTAAAACTTCCGATACTTTACCCTCATTTTCTTCCTTAAAAACCTCAAGAAAAAAATTAAGCATGAGTGTTTTATAAAACAATAAAAGAAATACAAAAATCGGCACTAAAAATACAACTCCGATTGTGCCCAAAACAGTACCCAGTGCACCACCCACCAATGCCTTACTGCTGTTAATTAATTCTTTCATATCTGCACGCTGCTTTTGAAGGGAGTATTTAAAGGTGTCCGATAACCAATGTTGCAAATGCGAAAACTGCTCATTAAATTTCACCTTCAATTGCGGAAGATTATCTCCAAAATTCATAACCTGGGTGGTGATGAAAAATAAAACGCCTCCGACAATAATTGCAGCCAACAGCAGGGAAATAGCAATGGCAACCACTTTATGCACTCCCCAGTGCTGTAACTTGTTTACCACCGGGTTTAATAAAATAGCCACAATTAATGAAAAGGCCAATGGAGCTAAAATTGATTTTAAACTAAAAAGAATCAAACAAATAAGCGCCACCCCAAAAAGAATGATGGTACTTTTTAAATAGAAAGGGTATTCTTTTATACGTAAACTCATGAGATTTAATTGCTGGTTAGTGTGATAATAAAA
>JBGSIG010000978.1:0-1973 GCA_041742655.1 Ferruginibacter sp.
TACTACGTAGTCTTTATCCCATAGTTTCCTCAATGTAGTTGTATCCTTATTAAGTACGGCCTGAACTTCACTGTGTTCGAGGTTTTTAATTTCAGTCTCAGTTACGTTATTCTGGGCAAATAAATTGTATCCGCAAAGCCATAAACAACCAGCAATTATAAATTTTTTCATACCCTTAGATTTAAGTTTAATAACATTATTTTCACTGGCAAGATATGCTATTTGTTTAAGTACCCTTTTTAAAAAGCCAGCCATTACCGCCTCTGAAGGTTTTGTGCAATTGGTACCTGCTGGAGGTCCGGCAGTTAGTAGTTGTGACCTATTTATAGATTGCTAATCAACAACAATTAGTGAAGCAAGGCGCATGGCACAATCATCGGCAACACAAATTCAAAATTTTAAATCTGGCGGATAGAATTCTTCCGTGCAGTTACTTCGCCCTCAAATAATTTAACCTTTATAAAATCCTTTTTTTAAATCATAATCAATGCCATCAATAAAATAAAAACCAGGCTTGAAATACTTAAAACTATACTCATCAGCGAAAAACTACGGTAAGTTTGCTGCATCCCAAGTCCGCTAAATTGGGCAATCACCCAAAAATAAGCATCGTTTGCATGGCACACCATCATGGCACCAGCGGCAGTTGAACTCAGCAATAAAGATAATTGCAGCGGCTCTGTAAACCCAGCAACAATAGCAATAGGCGAGAGTATAGAAGTGGCTACAATAATGGCCGAAGTTGTAGAGCCTTGAGCAGTTTTTAATAAACATCCGATGGCATAAGCTATCAATAAAAAGGTAAGCGGCGCAAAACTTCCGCTGCTGATCCATTGATGAACCAGCTCTGCCAAAGGTGTTTTCTTTAGCACATTTCCAAACACACCACCTGCGCCAACCAGGATCAAAATAGGCCCGGCATGGCTTACTGCTTCTGCCATCCAACCCTGGAATTGTTTTGATCCTTTTCCCTTTACCAGCAATAAAGACAACAACAAACCGGTTAGCAGCGCCACCACAGGACTGCCAAAAAAAAGCAATCCATTTTTTATTATTGGCGGCATCGCCACCAGTTCAGCAACCGGCCCGCCTGCTATCAACAATACAGGCACTATCACCGGTAAAATACTTTTCCAAAACATTGGCAGGTGCTGCAACTCTTCTTCAGTTACTTCCTCTACGCCGGTGGAATGTCCTAGTTTATTTAAAAACCGTGAAGCAAATAACCAACAAATAATTGTGGTGGGCACACTGATAAGCAACCCTGTCAAAATAACGGTACCAAGGTGCTGGCTTAAACCAAGGTTGGCAGCTCCGGCTATTGAACCCGGATGGGGTGGTAAAAAGGTATGGGTAATGTATAGCCCGCCTGCCAAACCACTCACAATCGCCGTGTATGATTTTTTACTCTCACGGCTTAAAGGTTTTGTGAGGCCATTTAAAATAACAAAGCCACTGTCGCAAAATATGGGCACGCCGATAATAGCTCCGATAACAGTAATGGCCAGCACCGGTTTATCTTTTCCGAAAAAACGAATGATGGCATCTGCAATGCACAGCGTTGCCCCTGTCTTTTCCAGTACCGTGCCTATCAGGGTACCCAACACAACAATAAGCCCTATGTGCCCCATCATGTTTCCAAAACCTTCATTGGCTGTAACAACAATATCGTGTAAAGGCAGGCCCACAGCAAGCCCGGTAAATAATGCAGCTACCAGCAACGCTAAAAAAGGATGCCACTTAAACCGGGCACACGCAATTACTATAAAGAGAATGGCAATAGTAATAATTATCAAAACCGGCAAGCCTGTTACCATAGTATTGTTTTATCAGTAGATTTTTTAACGATAATGTAGTGCTAAATTAACTGATAAATTAAAATGGATTATTGTTGTGTGCATTTCAAATTGTCGCAGAAACAAGTGGTTGGTGGGGACACCAACTACGGCCCAGCCTCAGCCGGTGTCGCCACC
>JBGSIG010000979.1:0-1595 GCA_041742655.1 Ferruginibacter sp.
GGTTTTGTCTTTTAAGACAATATCTAAAATTCCGCCACCTCTTTTTTGCATGTTTTTAGTAATGCTTTCGGTTTCAGAATAAAATTTTGCTTTCGTTTGATTAAAAAAAGAAACCAATTTTGCAGTATCACCTTTGTATATAAAGTGTACTTGACCTATTTTCTCAGTATTCAAAACTGTGGCTTTAAATCCGCCTCGTTTGGACCAAAATTTAGCTGATTTTGCGGCCGCTGCAACCACCGAACTTTCTTCAATAACCATCGGAACTGTATAATTCTTTCCATTGATGTTGAAGTTGGGAGCAATTCCTAACGGTAAATAAAAATTGGAAATGGTGTTTTCAATGAATTCATCATGCAGTTGTTGCAGTTTTTCATCACTGTTCCAATAGTTTTGAAGTAATGCAATGGCAACTTTAGGTTCAGAAAAATAGTTTTGAGCAATCCAATCGATTTTTTCAATCTTGGATAATTTTGAAAATCCGGAAACTTCGTGGTTCATGCTAATTGCTGTATATCAATAGTTGGACAAAGATAAAGTTTAGTTCTGTATTTTTTGATAAAATAAAAAGGAACATCAATAAATAAAAATTGCTATTTAACACATAAAATCACGAATTATTCCATTTTTTTCACTAAAATTGAACGTTTTTTTAACATGCCAACTATGAATCATTTTAATAAAGTAATTTTTTTGTTTCTATTTATTTCTTTTGCTGCAATTGGGCAACAAAAAATAACATTAGAAGATATTTGGGCTTCCGGTGCTTTCCGAACTAAAGGAATGTATGCTCTTCAGGCTATGAAAAAAACGAATCAGTATACGGTTCTTAATTTTGACAGAGCTTCAAAAACGTTTCAAATTGATTTATATGATTTTGCTACATTAAAAAAAGTAAGCACATTAGTTGATTCTAAAAATCATGTTGAGTTATCATCTATTGATAGTTACACCTTTAATGAAGCAGAAACGCAATTGTTGATTGCTTTAAATTCAGAGCAAATTTATCGTCATTCTTCCGTTGCCGATTTTTATATTTATGATATTACTACCAAAACTCTTCAAAAAGTAGCCGATTATAAAATTCAGGAACCTACTTTTTCTCCGGATGGGAAGAAAATAGCATACGGTTATCAAAATAATTTGTATGTTTTTGACATTGCTTCCAAAAAGCATACTCAAATTACCAACGATGGAAAGAAAAATGCAATCATCAACGGTATAACGGATTGGGTATATGAAGAAGAATTTGCTTTTGTAAGAGCCTTTGATTGGAACAAATCCAGTACACATTTGGCCTATGTAAAATTTGATGAATCAAATGTGCCTGAGTTTTCAATGGATGTTTTTGGGAAAGAATTATACCCATCACAAGAAGTGTTTAAATACCCCAAAGCAGGTGAAAAAAATGCATTGGTTTCGTTACATATTTACGATGTAGTAGCCAATTCAACAAATACGATTAATTTAGGTCAGTATAACGATTTCTACATTGCTCGAATGAAATGGACGAATGAGGCTAATTTTTTAAGTATTCAGGTATTAAACCGTCATCAAAACAATTTGGATTTACTTTTTATAGAGGCAAAAACGGG
>JBGSIG010000980.1:0-2487 GCA_041742655.1 Ferruginibacter sp.
GTGGAAATAGTATGGGGTGCAGTTAAAGAGAATACTTAAAGGATTTATATTACGATGCCATTTTTAGTATTGTAAGACTTCCAGGTGGAATGCGTCTGCTCCGTAGGGGCATAAGCTTTGTAACAAAAAACAGCACGGCGCTTTGCTCCGTAGGAGCAACCCCCTTTTTTTAATGCTTGAAACAGGAATACCCGCTGCATGCAAATACAGCATCACATTGTACTATAATCGATATGTTCCTGCGGAGTCCAACGTACCATTTGAAGGGGAAATTTGTTGTGTTGATTTATCCTGGCAAAAAACTAAAGCCCGCTCACACCAATCATTTTATTACTTTCCTGATCCCAAACTTTTAATTTAAAGCAGGCCATTATTTCAACAGGGGAAAGTGAAGTGGTTTTGCAGTTTTGTAATTCAGTAAAATGATTCATTACTTCCGGTAATCGGTAAAAGGGTATTTTAGAATTGAGGTGATGAATATGGTGGTAACCGATATTGCCGGTGAACCAAGCCATAACAGGATTCATCTTCATAAAACTGGATGATTCCAACGCAGCTTTTTCATACACCCAATCTTTATTTTCATAAAACTCTACACCCGGAAAATTATGCTGCGCATAAAATAAATACGAACCCATGCCGCAACCAATTATAAAAGGTAAAAATAATGTTAGGAACCAAACCTGCCAGCCCATAAAAACAATCAGCAGTACGGATATGATAAGATGTAATACCATTGCTAACATCGAATCGAAATGTTTGCGGGGGTTGCTGGCAAATGACCGCACACACATGCCAAAAATAAACATAGAAAAATAGCCCAACGCAATAGTTAGTGGATGACGAATTGTAAGATAAATGAATTTTTGTGAGGAACTCATATCCAGATATTTTTTGGTTGTTACAATAGGATAGGAGCCGATGCTTGCACTGAATAATTTAGAATTATGGTTATGGTGATGGTCGTGAGATCTTTTCCAAATACTGGCTGGCGAAAGTATGAAGATGCCAAAAAAAGTCATAATAATTTCGGCAGTATTTGATTTGGTTAAAATAGAATGGTGTTCGTAATCATGATAAATAATAAACATCCTGATCAATAATAAACCAGCAACAATACTGCTGGCCAATCTCAATAAAAAATAAGGCAAAAATATTGTGCCGCAAAATGCAAGTATTAATAAAGCGAGTGTAGAAATTGTATAATACCAACTCCTTGATCTTATTTCATTCGCAAAGGGCTTTGTAGCCAATATCAGGTTTTTTCCCAGGAGCATTGTAAGAATATTAGGCGGGAAAGGTAGTCTAATTAATGCTTATTAAATGTTAACACGTGTGTGTTTCCATCGTTTATGCGTCCATAACCATGTTTCAGGCTGCGCAACAATGTCAGACTCCAATTTCCGGGTATGCATTTCTGTAATATCACCTTCAGCGCCAGTGAATGGTGGAACTAATAATGTTTCTGCTTTCAATGTATAATAACCCCTTGCTATTTTTTCTACCGATACATAAATAATTGGATATTTAATCAGTTTTGCCATTTTTTCTGTACCTAAAAACACCGCGGTATCCTGGTTAAGAAAATTCATCCAGTGTGCTTTTTCCGGGTTGGGAGACTGGTCTGCAATAAATGCGGTAGCAGTTAATTCGTTCTTGTTTTTAATTATGCTCTTAAAAGTTTCTTTCATCGGTATCAATTTCGATCCAAACCTTCTTCGCATTTTATAAATAAGTCGATCAAAATATTTATTAGCCAGCGGATGATAAATAACATACAGCTGGTGTTTACAACTAAGACCAAAAGTATTACCGGCCCACTCCCAATTACCTTGATGACCCATTACCAGAATTAAACTTTTATTTTCCGCAGCAAACTGATCAAACAATTTTTTTGCCTCAGGTTCAAAGCTGCAACGCTTTAACATGGTTTTTGGTGTAATGGTGAGTGTTTTAAAAGTTTCCAGTAAAAGGTCGCAGAAATACCGGTAAAATTTCTTTTCAAGAAGAATAATCTCATCAGGTGATTTTTCAGGAAACGCATTTTTTAAATTATCAGATATAATATCCTTGCGGTAGCCGATTACGTGGTACAACAGCAGATAAAGCCCATCTGATAAGAGATAAAGTAAGGGAAAAGGCAATAACGACAAAAGGTAAATAAATGGGAGCGCTATATAGTAAATGACTGCTGACAATGAAGATTATTTATTTAAAAAACGAATATAAAATATTATTGTTGATTAATTTTTCCTGCCTAAAAAATCACCAAATAGTATCAAATGTTTAAAACCTTTGTAAAAAGAAGTTTTTAAGTTTTGTTACATCAGCAGTCAAATAGCAAGGCTTATAAAAATAATGCAGCGATACAGCTGCTAATAATGGTTTCTATTTTATGGCTATATTTACAGCATGACTTCTCAGTTTTTTACTTATAATAAAGGCAAAGTAATACAGGCCCTGCGGTATCATTTTATTACCCGGCGG
>JBGSIG010000981.1:0-3336 GCA_041742655.1 Ferruginibacter sp.
TAGGCCTTTTCTACCCATGGGCGCATAAAGTCTACACCGCCGCCCGATACAATAAATGTTTTGTACCCGTTTGCCCTAAGATATTGTAGCAACTCAATCATTGGCTGAAAGATCATTTCGTTGTAATGCTTATGAGTTGTGGGATGCGTGGCAGTGTCCATCCAACCCATCACCGTTTTATTAAAAACATCGGTGTTCATCCCAGCATGTGTTGTCATAATTATTTCCAGCAATGCCTTTTCTCCACCGGCCATTACACCTTTAAAATCGCCTGCAAGCAAGTCTTTAAAAGGTTGTTTGGTTTTCCATTCAGGGTGCTGCGGCGCTAATTCTTTTATGCGGTCGATGGCAAATGCCAATTGAAAATACATAGGCTGTTCGCTCCACAAAGTACCGTCATTGTCGAAGCAGGCAATCCTGTCTGGTTCCGCAACAAAATCTTTGTTGTCTTTGGTAGTAGTAGCGCTTACAAAATCAATGATTGACTGTTTTGCACTTCCCGCAAACCACGAAGGCAATGGGTCTGCCGCTGTTGCTGTAGATTCAGCCGGAGAACCGGTTGCAACGGTGTTCTGCTCGTCTTTGTTTCCGTTGCAGGCTGCGAACAATATAGTGATCGCCAACCCTGCGTTGAAGATTTTTCTTTTCATAAAAATGCTATTTTTTAACTTTCAATTTTTAAATAAGATAAAAATAGAAGCAGGTTAATTTACTGCCTTTCAATGTAAAAAATAATTTAGTTCCCTGTCGGCAGGGGCAGGTCAAACCCTTCCTTTCCCAATTGGTCCCTTAACCATTGAAATTGATGGTATTTGGAGAGTTCAATAGGCCCGGTGTAGGTCATACTCTGCAACTTACGTGGCGGATATTTTATGTAGCTCTGCATCAATTCTTTTATTGCTGCAGAAATAGGCACCATTGTCCAAGTACTCTCGGTATAATTATTCATAAATATATCGTAGCGTTCTTGTGGATCATCTAACAGGTTGAATATTTGAGGTACAGTAGCAACATATTTTGATGGGCCTTTCCAGCCAAGGTTGGCATCTACTGCAAGGCCACCTGTGGCTTGCCCATCATCACCGCGAAGGTTGAACACTGCTTTGAACATACCCACACGGGCTGCACCCGGCGACAATTCATTTTCGGTAAAATAAAACCAATTTTGGCGGGCACATTTACCGGTACCTAACAACAGCGGCGTCATATCATAACTGTCAAATATGATGGGTTCGCCTGCACGGTCTTTTGTGGGTAATTTAATACCGGCCACAGATGCAAAAGTTGCCATCAGGTCAAGGCCTCCAACGATATCATGATTTCTTGATTCGGGTTTAATTTTTCCCGGCCATACCATAATTGCCGGCACCCTGTTACCTCCTTCACGAACAGTACCTTTGGTACCACGAAATGGAGTGTAGCCCGCATCAGGATATACATCCTGCCAGGCGCCGTTATCTGTTGTGTACACCACCAGGGTATTTTTATCAAGGCCAAGTTCTTTTAGTTTTGCTATAATTCGGCCAATGCGGGTGTCAAGCTCCACCATGGCATCTGCGTACTTGGATTTCGAAATAGACTTGCCTTCAAATTCGGGAGCAGGTAAATTGGGCTGATGCAACTTCATAAAGTTTGCGTTAATGAAAAATGGCTTATCACTTTTACTGGCTGTGGTCAAAAATTCCAATGCCGCTTTTTCTACATAACTATCAAAATATGGAACGCCCACTACCCCTTCTTTCCCATTGATGGTGGGAGTGTTTACGTATTGCCCGTTGATCTTAAATTCTTCCACTGGTTTTTCGCCGGCCTTGCCGGATAAGGCTCCCACGGTTACCCTAAGGAACATATTTCGGATGGAGGTATCCATTGCCGGAAACCATTTAGCATCACCATAGGTATAGGCATTTAAATGATAAAGGCCTACATATTTCATTACATCATAGCCCTGGGCATTGGGTAAGGCATAATCAGCTTCTCCTAAATGCCATTTGCCGGTAAAGTATGTTTGGTAACCACCTGTTTTCAATACAGAAGCAAGCGTCCATTCTGCCGCAGGCAATCCACCGCCCTGCCCCTGGAAAGCCACCGTGGTCATGCCACTGCGGTTGGGGATTCGGCCTGTTTGCATGGCAGCACGGCCGGGTGTACAACTGGGCTGCGCATAAAAGCTGAAGAAGGTCATTCCATCATGCGACATCTGGTCGAGGTTCGGTGTAGGCATACCACGCCCCTCCCCTCCTCCATAAGCTCCCGTGTCGCCATAGCCCTGATCGTCAGAAACTATCAATAAAATGTTAGGCTTTTTTTGAGCAAATGTTACTCCCGAAAAAAGTAACATCATTAACAATAATCGGAATTTGTTAGCGATTGTTTTCATTATGTGTGTTGTTTTTAATTAAGAATACTAAAAAAGCAACTGAGGCCGCTATTATTTTTTGAAAATGAATGCCGTTTAGGAAATTAAGCAGGGAAAGTTAGTAGTAGAATATAAAGAATTTGTAAAGTGATACCTGCTAAAGATATCTAATGCACAAATTTAATTTAAGCCTTGAAGTTCTAACGACTACCAATTTAATTAATAGCAAGTTGCTTTATTAGAGATTCTGTTTAGTAAAAAATCGTACAACCCATTTTGGTTGCACGATTTTTATTTTAATAAATAGTTCTGCTAAAATACAAATATAATCACCGAGCCGTTCATCCTATTGACTATGGCTACCTCCTGCTGACTGCTGCATTTTCTAAACTATTCGCCTGCGTGGCTACCGGTTTTCGATTCCTGCATTTCCGTAATAATCTGATCCAGGTTGTAACTGGATGGGGTCTGTAGCGCAGGGAATTCCTTGTAGCTCATCAGCTCCTTCATCCACAACAGCTGTCCAATCGGTAGCATGTTCCAGTCATAAAGGTATGACGTGCTAGGCGCTGCCAATGGGCCAGTCATACCCATCAAAGTATTTTCATTCATGATAGAACCTTCGAATGGATCCCGCTTGATGTTGTTTACCATCGTCCAGTGCCAGCTCTGCACTCCCAAAAGTCCACCCAAAGGATCTGAAGGCGCCATTGCGTAGTACATCTTCCAGTTTTTGTAACGCACCGCTGATGGGTGGGTACCGCTATAATAGAAAAAGGTTTCCCGTGCAGATGGGCCTGTACCTTCCAGGTACGCACGTTGATTAACACCGCTCAATGTGGTTTTCAAAATTCCAGGGTATTTTCCAGCCATAATTTGTTTGTTTAGGTCGTCGCCTTTGGCACCGCCTGCGATATCAACAAGGGTAGGTACAAAATCCATCATTGAGAAGATCTCATCCTTGATAATACCTGGCT
>JBGSIG010000982.1:0-1616 GCA_041742655.1 Ferruginibacter sp.
AGATAAAAGGGTACTGAGACTGATAAATTCATTTTTAAAAACAGGAATATTTTCAGAAGGAATGGAAAGTCAAGGCATAAAAGGTACGCCACAAGGCAGCCCACTAAGCCCCTTATTATCTAATATTGTCTTGTCCTAAAATAGGTTTACACAAAAAAGTGTAAAAAATGGGCAAAAAAATCATTCAAAAAGCGGGTAAATATTTTACCGAAGAGGAGAAACACAAAATCATTCAGGAGTTAATTTCGACGCAATGCACCAAGGTGGAGATATGGGAGAAATACACAGGCGAAGAAGAAGAACATGGGCAGCTCCTTCGCTGGATGAAACAACTGGGCTACAACACTGGAATCAAAACCAGAAGAGCTAACATTGTGTCAAATTTATATTCGATGTCACATAAGAAAATCAAGCCGGTTAAGATTGAAGTTGAATCATTTGAAAACCTGCAACTAAAAAAGCGAATAACTGAATTAGAAAAGCAATTAAAAGATGCAGAACTAAAAGCAATTGCCTTCTCCACGATGGTGGATATTGCAGAAAAGGCGTTTAAAATTCCGATCAGAAAAAAGCTCAATACCAAACCATAGAAGCAATGAAAAGCAATTTTTCACACATAGGATTAGCCAAGTTATGTGGATGGTTTGGTATCACCAGGCAGGCTTATTATCAAAACAACTGGGAAGGCATTTCGACCACCCTGGCAGAAGATTTGATAATACAACGGGTAAAACAAATACGTGAAAACCATCGTAGAATGGGAACACGAAAACTGTATGAAATGCTTCAAGCATTTATACTTGAGCATCAAATAAAAATAGGCAGAGATGCTTTGTTTAACATGCTTTCAGCCAATCATTTGTTGGTAAGAAAACGCAAGCGAAGAATACAAACTACCAACTCTTATCACTGGTTGAGAAAGTATCCGAACCTCATTCGTGAGTTTGTTGCTACTGCACCCAATCAGCTTTGGGTGAGTGATATTACCTATTGGAAAATAAGCACAGGCGAACATCTTTACATCAGTTTCATTACCGATACCTACTCTCATAAAATAGTAGGTTATCAGGTAGCCGAAACAATGGAAGCGATTGAAAGTATTCATGCTTTGCAAATGGCTCTCTCTGCCTTGGGGGCAGAGAGCCATTTGAATCTAATCCATCACAGCGACAGAGGCATACAATATTGCAGCCATGCTTATGTAAAACTATTGCAGGATTACAATATAAAAATCAGTATGACTGAAAATGGAGACCCTCTAGAAAATGCTGTAGCCGAAAGAATAAATGGAATTATTAAAGATGAGTATTTAGAAACGTATAAGATTGATAATATCAAAGATGCAAAGGGTTTACTAAAAACTGTTGTGAATTTATACAACAGCGAAAGACCTCACATGAGCATCAGTAACTTCACACCAAATAGTATTCATCATTCAAAAACAAAAATTAAAATAGAAAAACTATGGAAGAATTATTATCGAAAACAAAGTACATTTGTAAACCCAATTCAGGACTAATAATGAACTGTAAACTTATAACAGGATTAATCAATTAAACTGTAAACTTTTTTTAGGACGAGTCAAAACCTTTAACTCCCTAAAATCAGCGCAGCCC
>JBGSIG010000983.1:0-8968 GCA_041742655.1 Ferruginibacter sp.
TCGGTGGAATTCCCGAGCCGCCCATAAAATTGTTAGTGGTTTGTTGGGCAGACACACCTGCTACGAATTGAATTTTATTTTCCCCAAATGTTCTGTCGTAGGCAATGGTATTCTCCCAAAGCCAGTCGAAACTATTATAAATATGCTGGCTGTAATTCGCATTGGACGAGGCTCCCGCTGCCGAACCATATTGATTTACCTTGCGGTCGTCTTCCGGCTGAAAATACGATCCGTTGTAGGTGCTGGTGTTGATACCAGCAAGCGTTTTAATTGCCAACCCTTTTGCAAGCGTCAGTTCCAGGGAAGTATTACCCAGGAAATAATTATTTACATTACTATACTGGTTGGTTTCTATACCATACAAAGGATTATTATATTTAGAAACATAAGTATTTATTGGATTGAAAAAACCATAGTTACCTTCCGCATCTTTTATCTGGTTTGTCAGCTTATTACCGCCATCCATAGTAGGTGGATTTTGAGCAAGCTGTAATAAATTTCCGGTACCAAAAGGATTATTTGAATTCTGGTAGGAGTATTTTGCACTGGTTACTGATTTTAACCACGTTATAGGTGTATAATCCAGGTTTAGGCCCAGCGTAATGCGTTGAAAGTATGACCCTTGAACGATACCTTTTTGGTCGAAGTATCCAATAGACGCAGAAGATTGCAGTTTATCGGTTCCTCCCCTGAGCGCCAGGCTATAATTCTGAGTGAGGCCGCTGCGGTAAAGTGCGTCCTGCCAGTTTACGTTGGTAAGAGAATCCGGATTGTCCCACACATCAAAACCCTGGTAGTTACCGCTAAGGTCTTCCGCTTCTACCTGGTTGGACATAGTAGCGAACTGCTGGGCATCCAAAACATCGTATGTTCTTGGTTTGGTTTGAAAGGCCAGGTAGCCATCTAAAGAAACCTGCACTGTACCTTTCTTGCCTTTTTTTGTGCTTACAATTACCACTCCATTCGCCGCTCTAATTCCATAAATAGCAGTGGCAGATGCGTCTTTCAATACTTCTATAGAAGCTATATCACTGGGATTAATGTTATTTATTCCTCCCGAAAGCGGATAACCATCCACTACATATAGAGGACCGTTACCATAACTGGCCAAACTCCCAACACCCCGAATAAGAACGTTGACATTTCCTCCGGGAGCGCCGTCATTACTAGTTACCTGCACCCCTGTAGCCCGCCCTTGCAAGGCTGATTCCACTGTGGGAACTGGTACCGATTCAATGGTTTTGGCGTTCACAGAACTTATTGAACCCGTTACATCTTTCCGTGCCCTGGTGCCATACCCCACAACAACAACTTCGTTAAGGGACTTAGAATTTTGGTTTTCCGCTAATGTAAAATCCAAACTTTGTTCCACTTTGCGTTCCATACTTATATAACCAACAGCGCTTACCGCCAATGTTGATCCCGGAGCTGCACTGATGGAAAAGGAACCATCAGTACCTGTAGCAGTTCCTTTACTGGTGCCCTTTACTTTAACGGTGGCACCTACAATGGCAGTACCAGAGTCCGACAGCACCTTACCTGTATAAACAGTTGTTTGTGCGGTAAGTGATTGGCTGGAAAGAAAAAGGAGCAGTCCGAAAATAGGAATCACCTTAATTGATAACCTTTTTAAAAAATGAATCTTTTGCATCATAAGTAGTTATTTGCGATTTTTAATGAAAAGTAGAAACAATAAAAGTAAACCCGACATTTCTCGTTTTATGACTAACAAAAAAAACCAAATGGACGTTTAATACTTTTAAAATGAAATATAAAATTTGATAAAAAATTTTTGAGACAGCGAAGGAGTTTGAAATTTCCGTTCTTTGAAACTACAATCGTTTTAGTTTGTCAAAATTAGCATTAGGTTAACACTTAATGTAATTGATTTTTATCTTTTAGTTATACTGACTTATCTTATAACGTGACTATAGATTATTGACTAAGAAAATAAAAATGAAGACTTAGTGTATTTTTTGTAACCTGCTTTTATCTATTTCAAAAGTTGATTTTGTTGTTTGCCAGCTTCAGTTAAAAAAGGAGCAAGCAACCTATCTGGGTCCCAAGCAATCTTATACAAAAAGAATTGTCTTATAATACTGGATGAATAATAATTTAAAAAAATTACCACAACTTTGGTTGTAAAAAAAATATTGGTACATGGTAAACAACACAGAAACTTTTTTAAAAATTACAGGCATGAAAAAAATATTTTTGATGATGATATTGCAATCATTTATTGTAGCAGGTGCGATGGCACAATTTACAGTAAGTGACAATCACCGTTATCTACTTAAAGACGGGAAACCATTTTTATGGATGGGTGATACAGGCTGGGAACTTTTTCACCGGCTTACTTTAAATGAAGCAAGCCAATACCTGAAGCGAAGGGCTGAACAGGGTTTCACAGTGGTGCAGGCAGTAGCGCTGGCTGAATTAGATGGTTTGGAAACACCCAATGCCAATGGCGATAAACCCTTAATTAATAACGACCCCTCTCAGCCCAACGAAGCATACTTTAAACATGTAGACAATATTATTGACAAGGCAAACGAATATAATATTACCATTGGCTTGCTACCTACCTGGGGCGATAAAATTTATATAAACACCTGGGGAAAAGGCCCTGAAATTTTTAATGTCGCCAATGCAAAATTGTATGGCCAATGGATTGGCAAGCGCTATAAAAATAAAACAAATATTATATGGATTATGGGCGGCGACCGTAACCCACGCAACGCATCGGATGAAGCCATTTTTAGTGCAATGGCGGAGGGAATAATGGACGCCACTACTGGTAAGGCAATGATAAGTTTTCATCCGCAGCCCTCCACGTTGGGCTCGGCACAATGGTTTCATAAATCAACCTGGCTGGGGTTTAACATGTTTCAAACCGGGCATTGCAGAGAAACGACAGTATATGAACAAATAGAAGCCGCCTACAATTTGCGCCCGGTAAAACCAGTGATGGATGCGGAGCCCATTTATGAAGATCACCCTGTTTGTTTTAATGCAAAAGATTTAGGCATCAGCAGTGCGTATGATGTTCGCAAGTCGGCTTACCTTGATTTGTTTGCAGGTGCATTTGGCCATACTTACGGCTGCCATGATATCTGGCAAATGTATTCACCGGCGCACGAAGGTATAAACGGCCCTCATATGTACTGGCAGCAAGCCATGGACTTACCCGGTGCCAGCCAAATGATATTTGTAAACAGGTTAATGCTATCGCATCCGCTAACTCAACGAGTGCCCGACCAAACGCTGATTAAAGAAAATAATTACCAGGCAGCATATCGCATACAAGCCACCAGGGGAAACGACTATTTATTTATTTATACCGCAGCAGGCAAACCTTTTACGGTAACGCTCGGAAAAATAAAAGGCAGTATGCTAAAGGCTTATTGGTATGATCCGAGAACCGGTAAAACAACAGCTATCGGCACCGTTAAAAACGCAGGCACAAAATATTTTACGCCTCCGTCTACCGGTTACGGCAAAGATTGGGTGTTGGTGATGGATGATGCCGAAGCAGATTATACCACTCCGAACGCGGGCACAAAATAAAAGATAATGGCTTTTGGTATATTTACATTTTATACCAATAATGGAGCGTTCCAAACAGAAACAGGACTGGAGTTCACCGGCCTCACACTGTTGGCCTGAAGTATAAAACAATTCATTTTTTGAACAATTAAAATAGCCGCCATGTATAGCTACGAAGACATCGCTTTGATGATTGACCATTCATTACTTAATCCAACTTTTACTGACAACGAAATTATTGAGGGATGCAAACTGGCCGATGAATACAAAGTAGCAACAGTATGCGTAAGGCCCAGTGACGTTAAACTTGCCGCAATGCTTTTAAAGGAAAGCCCGGTAAAAGTTACTACCGTTATAGGTTTTCCACATGGCACTACAACCACTTTGAGTAAATTGGCAGAGGCGCAGGAAGCCATTGAAAATGGCTGTGAAGAACTTGACGTGGTACTCAATATCGGCAAAATGAAAAGCGGCAATTATGATTACGTAAAAAAGGAACTTGCTGCTGTGATTGCCGTAGCACATGCAAGAAATGTATTGGTGAAGGTGATATTCGAAAATACTTATCTCACCAAAGACGAAATAAAAACAGCTACGTTAATATGCAACGAGGTAAATGCAGATTGGGTAAAAACGTCAACTGGATATGCAGGCGGGGGCGCTATTGATGAAGATTTAATTATTATGCGTTCCAACGCATTGCCTCACATACAGGTGAAGGCGGCAGGTGGTGTGCGTACGCTGGAACGGGCCATCGAAGTGAAAAAGCTTGGCTGCAGCCGGTTTGGCGCAACTGCTACAAAAGTAATATTGGAGGCTTTAAAGGCAAGCGATGTTCAAACGAATGTAACACAAAAAGTTTCTACGGACTATTGAGGATTCGGATTTGTTATGGTTAAGTATGGCGAAAGCGCAATGTCATTAAGTTAAGAATAAGGTAATACTACCATAAAACCATTTAACAAACCAACCGTCCAATCATTCACTACTCCGTCCTCAAAGTTGTTGCTGGTTTTGATACAGCAGCTTTTACAGAATGAAATGTGGCTGTTGCTACTGCGATGATTACAATTACAAAAGCAGACAGTATGAATGGAATTATTGATAAGCCGGTGTTGTATGGAAATACATTTAACCATTTATTCATAAAATACCAGGCAAGCGGAAATGCAATAGCGGCTGCAATCAATGATAGCCATAAATAATTGCGGGTAATCAACCCTACCACTTGCAGCACACTTGCGCCCATTACCCTGCGGATACTGATCTCCTTCTGTTTTTGTTGTGTTGTAAATGCGGTGAGCCCAAGCAAACCAAGACAAGTAATAATAATGGTGAGAATAGAAAATGTGGCAAATATTTTCCCTCTTTTTTGATCTGCTGCATATTGCGAATTAAAATCTTCATCTAAAAATTTATATTCAAATGGCAGGTTAGGAAAATATTTTTTCCAGGTAGTTTCAGCCCTTGCAATGGTTGTTTTAATATCACCGGCATTTACCTTTAACTGAATCATATTATTGTTGGGCGAATAAAACAGTAATAAGGGAGCAATAACATTGTATAAAGATTTTTGGTTGAAATCTTTCAATACGCCTACCACTTCCCTATAATCGCCAGAAGTATCGCCAGGGAAAGTTATTTTTTTTCCCAGGGGTTCTTTCCAGCCAAATTGTTTTACCATAGCTTCATTTACTACAATGCTATGTAACGTATCTGCTGCACTTTCAAAGCCACGGCCTTTTACTATTGGAATGTTTAAAGAACCCAAAAAGTTTTCATCTATGTTATAGCAGTCTACACCCTTATCAATATGGCCACTATCTGTTTGTACAGTAAACAGGTTAAAATTAATGTTTCCATTTCCCGGGTAGCAGGTACCGGTTCCAACTTTTTTAATGCCGGGAAGGCTGCGAAATTCGTTGTTCATCGCAAATATTTTACTGCGTTCATCTTCGCCCGTGTTTACAATTACAGTCATCACCTGCTCTTTACTGAACCCCATATTTTTTGTGTTTAAATAAGAAAGCTGAGAATACACCACCCAGGTGCAAATAAGCATGACCATAGAAATAGAAAATTGCAATACTACCAATACTCTCCGCAGATTTACATTGCCCGAAGCCTTAGACAATGCACCTTTTAAAATACTAACCGGTTTAAACGAAGAGAGGTAGAGTGCCGGATAACTGCCGCCAACCAATCCGGTAAATAATGCAATTGCCAAAAGTAAAAACAAATTAAAAGGTTGCAATAATGTACCAATTGTAAAAGCTTTACCCGACATAGAGTTAAATACTTTCAATAACGCCACCACTAATATTGCACTTAACAACACTGCCACAATTGACGTAAGTAGTGACTCTCCTAAAAACTGCAGCACTAATTGCTTTTTAGTTGATCCGGTAACTTTGCGTATGCCAATTTCTTTGGCACGGCGTGCAGACCTTGCCGTTGTTAAATTCATATAATTGATGCAGGCTATCAACAGCATAAAAAATGCAACCGCAGCAAATATCCAGATGTACGACATGCTGCCTACCTCTTCTGGTTCATTCTGCAATTTTGAATGAAGATGAATATCTGTTATCGGTTGTACGCCATACCTAATCTTAATATTGTACTGCGCAAAAATGGGCCCCATAAATTTGTCATACATGGGCAATAGCTTCTTTTCAAATGCGGCTGCGTTAACTCCGGGCTTCAATAATACATAGGTGAAATTGTTGAAGCTTCCCCAACTAAACTGGCCGCCTCCCTGGTTGCCTTTTAAAATTGTAGATGCTGATATCAGCATATCGTATAATATGTGAGAATTTTTTGGCAAGTCTTCGATTACACCTGTAACTTTATAAACATCATACACTGTCTTTAGTGATTTGCCGACTGCTAAAGCATTGCCGAAGTATTTTTTTGCAAGGGATTTCGAAATAACAATACTGTTTGGTTCATTCAATGCATCGGCAGGTGAACCCTCTAAAAAATTGACCGTAAAAACTTTAAAGATGTTGCTATCTGCATAATAGATTTTTGTCTCAAAAAAATTATTGTCCCCGTTTTTAAATAAGGTTCTCTCTTTGTTCAATAGCCGTACAGATTCTTCTACTTCAGGAAAATCTTTTTTTAAAGTGGCCGCCAGCGGAAGCTGCGTTACCGTCCAGTCAGTATTTTTATCAGGCTCCTGTATATAACTTACAATTCTAAAAATGCGGTCGGCCTTTTCATTATACCGATCGTAATTCAATTCATCTGTTATATAAAAAATAAGGAAGAGGCTAAATGTTATACCAATGGTAAGACCGAGCACATTCAGCATGCTAAACCATTTGTCTTTCCTAAAATTTCGTATGGCAATGCTTAATAGGTTCTTTATCATATTTATTCAATTAAGAATTAAAAATTAAGAATTAAGAATGCCGGAAGAGGCTTCGTTTTATTCACCATTCACCATTGCCCATTCACTACTCACTCCGATCGCAAACTCTTAACAGGATTAGCAATGGCTGCTTTAAAAGCCTGCACACTTACTGTTATCAATGCAATTGCCAATGCCGCAACACCTGCCACCACAAATACCCACCAGTCAATATTTACCCTGTAAGCAAAATCCTGTAACCATTTATGCATTGCCCACCATGCCACCGGAAATGCAAAAACACAGGCAATCAATACCAGCAATAAAAAATCTTTAGACAACAACGTCACCACATTTGTTATACTTGCACCCAATACTTTACGCACCCCAATTTCTTTAGTACGTTGTTCAGCCATAAATGTTACTAATCCAAATAATCCGAGGCAGGCAATTAATACTGCCAACGTTGCAAACACTATGGCAATGTTACCTGCACGCTGTTCGCTTCTGTACATTTCATCAAAAGAATCGCTCATAAAACGATAGCTGAAAGGAAGTCCCGGTGCCAGTTCATGCCATTTACGCTCTATTTGTTTTATTAAATCCGGCGCATTTGCTGTAGCAATTTTAAAAGATGCAAGCCCTGTACTTTTTCCAAGGCTCATGCACAACGGTCCTATGTTTTGGCGAAGTGATTCAAAATGAAAATCTTTTACTACGCCGATAATTTCTAACGGCACCATTGAATTGTCGCCGGGGGTATCAGATGGTACATACAATTTTTTACCAATTGGGTCGCTATAGCCCAACAATTTTGCGGTAGTTTCTGTAATTAGCCTGGCACTTGAATCACCACCAAAATCTTTTGAAAAATTTCTTCCCTTCACTATTTCCATGCCCATTGTTTTCAAATAGTCATAATCAATTCTCCATGTCTGCATATCAATGCCACTGCTTGTAGTCATCACCGCTTCTTTAGAATAGGTATTGTCGCTGCGGGATGAATTGCTGACGGGAATATAGCCGCTCAATGTACCACTGCTAACACCCTTCATGGCAAGCACATCATTTTTAAATGCCTCTGTATTTTTATTCAATGCATATGCACCGTCAATCACCAACACCTGGTCTTTGTTGAACCCAAGTTTTGTTGTCTGAATATAATGAAGCTGGTTGTAAACAATGATAGTAGCGATGATGAGCACGATAGAAGCAAAAAACTGGAACACTACCAGCACGTTTCGCAGGTTACTTTTTTTAAAGCCTGTATTGGTATTGCCTTTTAAAACAACAATTGGCTTAAAGTTAGAAAGAAAAAATGCTGGGTAACTTCCTGCCAGCAACCCTACGAAAAGAGGCAGCAATAAAATGAAAGGAAGTATTTCTACATTAAATAAATCAGCAATGGACAATGATTTTGTGGCTACACTATTAAATAATGGCAATACGAAATAAGCAATAACCAACGCCATTACCAGCGAAATAAAAGCGGTAATTGTTGACTCAATAAGAAACTGTTTGATGAGTGTTTTTCTTTCGGTACCCAACACCTTGCGTATGCCTACTTCCTTTGCCCGGTTGGCGCTGTGGGCCGTACTTAAGTTCATAAAATTAATACAGGCAAGTATAAGTATAAACAATGCGACGGCCGCAAAAATATATACATACTGAATATTACCGGATGGGCTTAATTCAAAATTATAGTCGCTGTGTAAATGAATTTTCGTTAGCGGCAGCATGGTGTATTGCAGCATGTTGCCAGCCTTTTTAAACTCTTCCATACTGTTAATATTCATAAACCTTTTTGCCTCGGGTAAAACGTATTTAGTGATATACTGATCAAAGTTTTTTTCAAACCCTTTATAGTCTGTTCCTGGTTTTAGCAGCAGGTAGGTATGAAAATTATGACTGGTTAGCTGTCCCCACTCATAGTCGACATTCTTCATGGAGAACAGGAAATCAAAATTAAAATGTGACTCCTTTGGGATATCTTTTATCAATGCCGTTACCTTGTAAGGTTTCGTGCTTTCGCCCTCTTTTACTTCAACGGTTTTGCCTAAAATATTT
>JBGSIG010000984.1:0-5104 GCA_041742655.1 Ferruginibacter sp.
AATCAAGTCGTCTTTATAGACATAACCGGTCTTTTGCTCTTCAATCATTTTTTGGAAGAGCGTATTTAAAAATTCCCGTTGCTGTTCTGTTATTTTTAAAATAGGTGTACCACCAATCTTAAATAACGGGGAATGTTGCAAACTTTCAGACCGGTCTGACTTTAAAAATTCTTCTGAAAACAAGCAGGTGTAACCAACATAGCTTGTTGAGATGGTCTCCCAGGAATAAGGGATATGTGGGTTGCCAAAAAACAAAACAGTTCCTTCTGCATCAAAACTTCTGTCGGCATAGTGAATGATGCTTTTTCCTGTCGTCAGGCAAATTTTATAGAAATCCTTTCTGCTGTAAACACGCATCGCATTGCCATCGCTTTCTATTTGGAAAACATTAAAGCCTTTGAGCTTTAATTCATTATTGAAATTGGAAACGGAACGTGTGTTCTTGTTTTGCATAAAGCAAAGTTATGAAATTCAAACAAAGAAAGATAGGTAAAGATGCTTTAGTCAACAATAGGATGCATTAAAGCAAATCAGCAATATTGCTAGATAAAAAACATAATCTAAATGCCTATATGCAGAGGATATAACTCTACGAACTTTGCAAATAAAAAGAAAATAGACCCTGTAAAAGATTTAAATTTAATTAGGGTGCAGATCTGCCTGTTCTTTTAGTGCTTACGGGTAACAGGCCTCGCATAATGTGAAGGAGTAGTTAATGAGTATACTTTAACAAAAATGACAAATGGAGGTGGGTTATTGTAATTCATGAACGGCTACCTTTCACGTTTGAATTTCTTAATAAATGGTTTGAATTTTATAACAACCGTTCATAAAATACAAATTATCTTTGAAAAGGTATGGGTTTGGGATAGCATATAGTAACCGATTGTAACAAAGAACTGCAAGATTCTTCCCAGTTATTTTCATATATGATCACATTAGACGTAACTCGAAAAAATTACGACGTAGAGGCAGACCCTAATAAACCTTTATTATGGGTTGTAAGAGATTATCATTGGAGTCCGGCACAAAATATGGTTGTGGAGTGGCAATGTGTGGGGTATGTACTATTCATGTAAATGGAATTGCAGTTCGATCCTGTCAACAGCCGGTTTCATCAATTGGAAGTAAGGAGATCACTACGATGGAAGTGTTTTGGTAAATGGTGACCATCCTGTTGAAAGGACTTGGCTGGAGCATGATATGGCGGAGTGTGGTTATTGCCAGGCGGGTCAGATTATGAGTGGGGCAGATTTACTTCGAACCAATCCCAGGTCATTTGATCTGCAAATTGCCGCAGCTATGAGCGGTAATATTTGCCGGTGCGGAACCAATTTGAGAATAAAAACGGCGATCAAAGCAGAAATAAAACTGTTATATGAACATCTTTCATAGAATTCAAATTATAAAAAATGGAAAAAATTAAAACAACATATAGCAGGCGAGCATTTCTAAAATCATCAATGCTTGCAGGGGGTGGCCTGATGATCAGTTTTAGCGCACTGGCAAAATTTGGCCTTGATGGTAAAATAGCTTTAGGCGATGATCCCGGGCAATGGAATGAAATAACCGGCTATATTAAAATCACTCCCAACAACATTATTAAAATTCTCAACCCGAATCCTGAATTTGGACAAAATGTGATGACCTCTCTTCCTATGATAGTAGCCGAAGAGTTGGGTGTGGATTGGCAAACAGTAGTGGTAGAAATGGGGCCGCACGACAATGTGAAATTAGGGCCTCAATTTATCGGCGGAAGTAATTCGGTAAGGATGTATTGGAAACCACTGCGGGAAGCTGGGGCGGCAGGCCGCAATATGTTGATGCAAGCCGCAGCACAAACCTGGGGTGTACCTGTAGAAGAAGTGACAACTAAAGCAGGGATGCTTTATCACGAAAAAAGCGGTAAGTCAGGAACGTATGGCAGCTTTGCCTCAAAAGCTTCGGAAATTCCCATACCAAAAGGAGTAAAGCTAAAAGCTGTAAAAGATTTTAATGTAGTACGACATTCGCAGAAAAATGTAGAAGGTCTGAATATCGTAACCGGTAAGCCTCTTTTTGGAATGGATTATAAAACTGATGGGATGCTGATTGCCATGATTCAACATCCACCTGCTTTCGGGATGAAACTTAAATCTTTTGATGCATCTGAAGCATTGAAAATGCCCGGCATTAAAGATGTGTTCAGCCACAAATTATATAAGGATGATTATGAACAAGCAGCTTTTGATACACGAACCTTTAATGAGTTATTGGTAATTGTTGGCAATAGCACATGGGAGGTAATAAACGCCCGAAAAAAATTAAAAACGACCTGGGAACCCATCAGCGATACTAAAGAAACTATTTCAAGATTTGGTGGCCGTAAAGAGGTAGTCACAGTACCTGCCGGTTTGGAAAGCTCAGATTTGCAATATCAACAAATGCAGGAGAGAGCAAAACAACCCGCAAGAGTTTTACGAAAAGATGGCGATCCGGAAGCAGCATTTAAAAATGCGGCGCAGATTATTGAACGAACCTATAATGCACCGTTTTTAGCACATAACTGTATGGAGCCGATGAATTTTTTTGCTGATGTAACGGAGGAAAAAGCCGTGGTGGCCGGACCGTTGCAAGCGCCTGGTTGGGCAGAACCTACTCTTGCAACACTTTTGAATCTGCCCGCTAAGAGGATTGAAATTCAGATGACACGTATGGGTGGAGGCTTTGGCCGAAGAGGATGCGCACATTATATGTTTGAAGCCGCAGTGATTTCTCAGAAAATTAAGGCGCCTGTAAAGCTTATATACACTCGTGAAGATGATATGACTTATGGTATCTATCGCCCTATGTACACCGCTACATACCGGGCTGCGTTGGATGCAAATAAGAATCTTATCGCATTTCATGTAAAAGGCGGAGGTATCCCTGAGCATGCCATTCATGAAAACAGGTTTCCCGCCGGAGCAGTTGACAATTATCTTGCCGAAGGTTGGGAGATTCCTTCGAACGTTACTATTGGTGCATTCAGGGCCCCGCGATCAAACTTTAATGCTGCGGCCGAACAGTCTTTCCTGGATGAACTGGCAGAAGCAATGGGCAAAGATCCGATTGATTTCAGGCTCGAACTTTTAAAGCGAGCCAAAGAAAATCCGGTTGGCAAAAACAATGAATATGACGTAGACAGGTATGCGGGAGTATTGAAATTAGTGAAAGAAAAATCGGGATGGAATAAAACGGAAAATAAAAAATACAGCCGCGGGGTTGCCGCTTATTTCTGTCACAACTCCTATGCCGCACATGTAGTGGATATTATGCAAAAAGATGGCCAGCCCTATGTTGAAAGGGTTTTCAGTGCGATCGATTGTGGTATTGTCATCAATCCTGATGCGGCTACAAATATGGTACAAGGCGCAGTAGTGGATGGAATCGGGAATGCATTTTACGGAGGTTTAACGCTAAAGAATGGTGTTGCACAACAAAATAATTTCAATCGATATAGAATGATCCGGTTGCGGGAAGCACCAAAAACGATAGAAGTGTTTTTTGTAGAAAATGATATTGATCCTACCGGGTTGGGCGAGCCACCTTTTCCACCTGTTTTTGGAGCAGTAGCAAATGCTTTATATAAAAGCAAGGGTAAAAGGTTTTATAATCAGCCTTATAGTGATGAGTTCAACACTAAAAAATTAGTGAATTCAATAAACAGTAATAAAATTAGCGGGTAAACCCTTTATAAAAAGGTCCATTAGTTTATCGTTCAAAAAAAACATTTGATATTACTTTATTTCAGCACTCACTATTAATAATCAGAATTGAGAAGTAGTAAATTGCGGAGGATATCTTCAACATTTAAAAAAGCGATGAATCGAAAAATAACTGTTTGTAATTCGTAACATATTGTCTGAATTCTATGAAACTTGTTTCATCGGTCAATCATCTTGGAAAAAGGCATGGTTTTAGAGGCACCTTTAACCCTGATGTTTATACAAAAAATAAAATATTTTTCATTATTAATGTTTAGCTATGATCACATTAAATATCAATCAAAAAAATTACCAGGTAGAGGCAGACCCTGATACGCCTTTATTATGGGTAATAAGAGATATCATTGGCCTTACCGGCACCAAGTATGGCTGTGGTGTGGCACAGTGCGGTGCCTGCACGGTACACCTGAATGGCGAAGCAGTCCGTTCCTGTGTTACAAAAGTAAAGCGTGCCGAAGGGCAAAAGGTGGTAACCATCGAAGGCCTGTCAGCAAACAATGATCACCCTTTGCAACTAGCCTGGATGGAAATTGATGTTCCTCAGTGCGGTTATTGTCATTCAGGACAGTTGATGTCAGCAGCCGTTCTTTTGCGGGAGAACCCCAACCCTACCGACCAGGATATTGACGATGCCATGGCGGGCAATATTTGCCGCTGTGGTACATATTTAAGAATCAGGAAGGGCATTCATTTGGCAGCAGAGATGCAGCGCAAGGGAATAAAATAAGCATAACAGCATAGCCTATACGAAGTTTTTAAAAACCCATACTGTTTAAAATTATTTCAAATTATGAAACAGCATTCTTACAATAAAAAACACTATTTTCTGCCGGTAAAAACCGTCATTGTGTTGATCGTTATTCTTTCGGTGACTGGAATTATGGCATCAGGTTTTAAGGAAAGGAGCAATGTTGTAACCAACACCGCAACAGAAAATATAAACAAGGATAGTATTGAGTCAGTGAAGGCTTTTGGAAAGGTATACAAAGTGCTGATGAGTCCCCGCTGTATGAACTGTCATCCTTCAGGAAATGTACCGCTACAGGGTGATGACAGCCACTTGCACACGATGCTGCCAAAAAGGGGCACTGATGGTAAAGGTGTGTATGCAATGAAATGTTCCAATTGCCATCAGCCAGAAAATACACCCGGCTTACATACACCTCCCGGTAATCCAAACTGGCATTTACCCCCTGCGAATATGAAAATGGTTTTCCAGGGAAAAACCCCTCACCAGTTAGCCAAACAATTAATGGATCCAAAACAAAATGGTAATAAGGATAAAAAGAAATTAATTGAGCATGCAGACGATGGTTTGGTTTTAGCGGGCTGGAATCCCGGTGAAGGCCGTACGCTTC
>JBGSIG010000985.1:0-9014 GCA_041742655.1 Ferruginibacter sp.
GTCTGTAAGTACCACATCAGCCTGTTGCAGATAGCGTGCAGCCTTCACCGTTATCAGTTCAGGATCACCACAGCCTGCGCCTGCTAATATCACTTTTCCGATATGTTTGTTTGCTGTGTTCATTTTTACCTATCTTACTCTTTTCAACTTCTTGTTTTACCTCATTCCTACCTCCCGACTTTTTCGGAACAGGCTTTCTCCATCCTTCGACTACTCTCAGGAGAGTGGAAAGATTGAGTATAATTCTTTAAAGAGCTTTTACTAGTTTATAGTTTTACATTTTCACCTCATCCCTACCCTTCTTCTTTAGGAGAAGGAACTGGAAGTTGGCAGCTTTTAAATTCAATTAAATCATTCCCACAAATTCCTCCATATTTCCTTCATTATCTTCTACATAATCTCCTCCATTTCCTCCCCCTTCGGGGTTCCCGGTAGGGAACGAACATCGTTCAAGAGGGGGCTGTTTTAAAACAACCCATCAATTGATAAATACCTTTCGCCAGTGTCATAATTAAACGTCAGCACTTTTGCGCCTGCCGGAACTTCGGCTAATTTTTTAGCTACGGCAGCCAATGATGCTCCCGTTGAAATACCTGCTAATATGCCTTCTTCCTTTGCCAATCGTTGAGCATACGAAAAGGCATCATCCTTGCTTACCTGTATTATGCCGTCCAAAATCTTCGTGTTCAAAATTGATGGCGCAAACCCGGCGCCGATGCCCTGTATGGGATGTGGACCCGGAGCGCCACCACTCAATATGGGTGACAATTCAGGTTCTACCGCAAACACTTTCAGCTTCGGAAATTTCGGTTTTAATATTTCTGCTATTCCCGTAATATGGCCGCCCGTACCCACTCCGGTAATAATGTAATCCAATCCTTCCGGAAAATCATTTAAGATTTCCAGTGCCGTCGTTGTGCGGTGAATGGCCGTGTTAGCCGGGTTATCAAATTGTTGTGGCATCCATGCGTTAGGCGTTGACGCTACTAACTCACCTGCTTTTTCAATTGCTCCTTTCATTCCCTTTTCTCTCGGTGTTAATACAAATTCTGCTCCGTACAGCGCCATCAGTCTTCGGCGTTCAATACTCATACTTTCGGGCATTACCAGTACTATTTTATAACCTTTTACCGCTGCGACAAATGCAAGCCCTATGCCGGTGTTACCACTGGTGGGCTCTATTATTACACTGTCTTTATTCAACAACCCTTTCTTTTCGGCATCCTCAATCATAGCCAATGCAATACGGTCTTTGATACTTGCTCCGGGATTTGCCTTTTCCAGTTTTATCCATACTTCGTGCTGGTTACCAAATATTTTATTAAGACGCACGTGTGGCGTGTTACCAATTGTTTCTAAAATATTATTTGCTTTCATTTTTTAAGTGTTAAATGTTTATGTGGTTGAATTGTTATATGGTTAAATGGTTATTGTGTATTTATATCGGAGTTCTTTTTTTCCATCAACCATGATTTCATCTACGCTGCAATAAAAGCTCCTTATTGGTATGTGGTACAAGTGAGTGACACAACGATGTTTAATAGTAGCACTCAGCTTGTACCAAAATTAAATCACAAAATTCAACGCTTCCGGCAAGGGGTTATTATCCCTTATTGTAATTTCACTTTTATGGTATACAACCGAAAAAGGAATCACCGAATTGGTTAACCAAACATTACCACCAATAACACTGTCATGGCCTATCACCGTGGCTCCACCCAAAATAGTTGCCCCTGAATATATAATCACATTGTCTTCAATTGTTGGATGACGTTTTACTTCAGCGCAATCTTTATTTACACTTAAAGCTCCCAATGTGACACCCTGATAAATTTTAACTCTATCACCAATAATTGTTGTTTCGCCAATTACCACACCTGTGCCGTGATCAATAAAAAAAGACTGTCCAATAGTTGCGCCGGGATGTATATCGATACCTGTTTTACTGTGCGCATATTCTGCAAAAACCCGTGGTAAAATATTTACGCCCTGTATTACCAACTGGTGAGAGAAACGATATACGGCAGTCGCGAAAAAACCAGGATAGGCCATCAATACTTCTTCGATTGATTTTGCTGCGGGATCAAATTCGAGCATTGCCGCAGCATCATCTAATAAAGCATCGTAGATAGCCGGCACCTCTTCAAAAAACAAATCGGCTATTGACTGTGTTTTTTCTCCATCACCAATTACATCATACACCAATGCAGCCAAATGACTTTTATAAGATTCAAACTCCTTAGCCAATTCATACTGCGACATTTTTTTCTGCTTCTGCGGAATGAATAAGAATTCAAAAAAACCATCAATAAACTCCTGCGCCATTTCCTTATCCGGAAAAGCCGTAGTTGCCTGTTGATGCTGTTTGTAAAGATTTTGTATAAACTCTGTATTGCTCATTTGATCGATTACTTAAACTTCTTCTATTATTGCTTATTGCCTAATTCCTATTGTATCATACAAGCACCAACGGTTACATTACTCGTTTCATCAATTAAAATAGCACCGCCATTTACCCGCAATTTTTTATACGAATCGAAGGGTACAGGTGAGGCTGTTTTTATTTTTACTTTTACGATGTCGTTTAACGTTGCCTGCTCAGGTGCCGGCTCCTTCAACAAAGAATTTACGTCTAACTTATATTCAATTTCCTTTACTACAGCTCTTGTTATGCGACTGTTGATTTGTAGTAAATATTTATTGCCGGGTATCAATGGCTTACTAGCCATCCAGCACAACAACACATCCAATTCATTTTCTACCGACGGCTGGTTGTCGTTGTGTACAATTACGTCGCCACGACTTACATCAATGTCGTCTGACAGATGCAGTACCACGCTCTGCGGAGCGAATGCTTCCTCTACTTCTTTACCGCCAATTTCAATATTTTCGATAGTGCTTTGCAAGCCTGATGGCTGCACTGTAATTTTATCGCCTTTTTTATAAATGCCGCTTACCACCTTTCCTGCATAACCACGATAATCGTGCAGCGCATCGGTTTGAGGGCGAATAACATATTGCACCGGGAACCTTGCGTCAGTATAGTTGATATCGTTGGCAACTTCTACATTCTCTAAAATGTGCAATAAAGACTCTCCTTCGTACCAGGGAAATGCCGACGATTTTTCCACGATATTATCACCGTTTATTGCGCTGATAGGTATATAGGTAACATCTTTTAAACCCAATGTGGCAGCCACTTTTGCATAGTCGATTACAATATTATTGTAAACATCCTGCGAATTATTTACCAGGTCCATTTTATTGATGGCCACCACGACATGCGGAATATTGAGCAGCGATGTTATGATGGAATGCCGGCGGGTTTGCTCTACTACGCCGTTTCTTGCATCTACCAAAATGATGGCGAGGTCGCTGTTGGAAGCTCCGGTTACCATGTTGCGTGTATATTGTATATGGCCAGGCGCATCGGCAATAATGAACTTACGCTTTGGTGTACTGAAATACTTATAGGCCACATCAATTGTAATGCCCTGCTCTCTTTCTGCACGTAATCCATCGGTTAATAAAGCCAGGTCAATTTCACCGTCTGCCCTATTTTTACTTTGCTTTTCAATAGCTTCCAACTGATCAATCAATATCGATTTGCTATCATAGAGCAAGCGGCCTATCAACGTGCTTTTGCCGTCATCTACACTTCCTGCTGTTATAAATCTTAGTATGTCCATTTTAGTTGCAAGTTGTAAGTAATAAGTTGTAAGTTTTAAATATCGGTTATTAATAATCAGCTAAAAGTTATCAGTTATAAAGTGTACTTATCACTTAAAACTTACAACCTATAACTCCTAAAAATACCCATTCTTCTTCCTGTCTTCCATTGCTGCTTCGCTTACCCTGTCGTCAATCCTGGTTTCGCCGCGTTCGCTGGTTTTGGTAGCGATAATTTCTTTTATGATGTCATCTATGTTGCTGGCGGTTGACTCCACGGCTGCGGTACACGTCATATCGCCAACCGTTCTATACCTCACTTTTTTTACAGATACTTTATCCGTTTCCTCTAACGTAATAAATTCAGATGTTGCGACCAGTTGCCCCTGCCATTCTAATACTTCCCTGTTATGTGCAAAATAGATAGAGGGCAATTCGATCTCATTTCTTTTGATATAATTCCAGATGTCTAACTCCGTCCAGTTGCTGATGGGGAATACTCTCACGTTTTCCCCTTTATGTATTCTTCCGTTGTAGGTGTTCCACAATTCGGGCCGTTGCAGTTTTGGATCCCACTGGCCAAACTCATCCCTTACTGAAAATATTCTTTCTTTGGCTCTTGCCTTTTCTTCATCTCTTCTTGCACCGCCTATGCAGGCGTCAAATTTAAACTCTTCAATCGTATCCAGTAAAGTAAAGGTTTGCAAGGCATTGCGGCTGGCAAATTTTCCTTTCTGTTCTGTTAAGTTCTTTTCCTTAATGGTGTCGCCAACATTTCTTACAATTAGTTTTTCTCCAATTGTATTTGCTAAATAGTCTCTAAAATCCAGCGCCTCTTTAAAATTGTGGCCGGTATCTATATGTACCAATGGAAAAGGAAACTTACCAGGGCGAAATGCTTTTAGTGCCAGGTGTACCAGCACAATAGAATCTTTTCCGCCCGAAAATAGCAAAGCCGGCCGCTCGAATTGTCCAGCCACTTCTCTGAATATGTGAATGGATTCCGATTCAAGTTGATCCAAATAATCTAATCTGTGTTGACTCATAAATATTTTTTATATTGAGAGCGAATGCTCCATTTCTTTTGACGACGTTGTTATTTTTTACATTAATTACTTTGTGCAGTTGCCTGCTCATGCACATGAAGCCCGCATTCTTTTTTATCCGCATCTTCCCACCACCAACGGCCAGCCCTAAAATCTTCGCCCGGCTTTACAGCTCTTGTACAAGGGGCACAGCCAATACTCACAAAACCTTTGTCGTGTAGAGGATTATAGGGAACATGATTATCCGAAATGTATTGCCGAACCTGCTCCGTTGTCCAATGTAAAATTGGATGATATTTTATTACCTGGTTAGCTTCATCCCATTCAACAATCGGTAAATCCTGCCTGTCGGGTGAATGCTCTGCCCTTAACCCAGTTATCCAGATGGCATTACCTGCCAATGCTCTTTTCAATGGTTCCACTTTTCTTATAAAACAACAGTCCTTTCTGTTTTGCACCGATTCGTAAAATGAATTTGGGCCTCTTTGTTCCACCAGGTCTTGTAAAGTTTCCTGGTTTGGGTAGTAGGCTTTAATTTTAGTATTGTACTTTTCGTTTGTACTGTTCCAGGTAGAATATGTTTCCGGAAACATACGGCCGGTATCTAAGGTGAATATTTTAACAGGTAATTGATTGCTTAAAATTTCGTGTGTAATTACCTGGTCTTCAAAACTAAAACTCGATGAAAAAGTAACCTTACCGGGATAAGAAGCTGTTAGCAATTGTAAAAATTCGGCAATACTTAGTCCACCTAATTGGTGGAGTAACTGAGTAACGTTGTTTTTTGTTGATTGGCTCATGCTTAAAAAAATAAAACTTTAGGTAAAAAAGGACTGAAAATTTGGCCAGGTAAGGCTTTAACAGCGCATTGGATTGATACTGCAACAACAACGTACTATCATTTTGTAAGAAGATAAAAGCATAAATTTATTATAAGTCCACTTAATTGATGGACAAATATACTTTACAAAATTGATTTACAAAATTTTTTATTGAAAACGGGGGTTTTGGCGGCTACTTACGCATCATCTTATACAGCCGGATGGCGCCCAGCAATATCGTTATAAAGGCAACTAAACCAACAAGTGCCCACACAATGCTAATGGATTGTTTTACTGAAACCAGCATTACAATAGCAACCAGGAAAATAGTGGCCACCTCGTTCCAGATACGTAATTGTTGAGAGGTAAGTGTAAATATACCTTTCATTTGGTTGGCATATATTTTTTGAAGGCTGAATTGGTAGGCGTACAAAGCGGCCACAAAACCAAGTTTTATCCAAAGCCATTGGGGGATACTGCCATATAAAAAGCCTATCCATGTTCCAAAGATGAGGGTAAAGATTGCTGAGGGCCAGGTGATGCCGAACCACAACCTTTTCATCATCACATTAAATTGAGCGGAGAGTATTTGCCTTTCTACATCTGGCTTATCCTGTGCTTCCCTGTTATAAATAAATAAACGTGGCATATAGAACATGCCGCTAAACCAGGTAACTATAAAAATAATATGGAGTGCTTTTATGTAGAAATACATTTCTATGTCTGATGTCTGATTTATTGATGCCTTTCGAAAATCATTAATTATTGCAGTATCAACTTCTCCGATCCTCCAACAAATTCTTTCACCCAGCCGCTCAATGCATCCACCCAAAGTGGACTTGCATTTAAGCAGGGTATCATCGTAAAGGATTCACCGCCTGCTTTTAAAAAACTTTCTTTACCACGCTCATCAATTTCTTCCAATGTTTCAAGGCAGTCACTTACAAAAGCCGGGCAAAGAATCAGTAAATTCTTAATCCCTTCTTTAGGCATTTCTTCCAAACGTATATCTGTAAACGGTTCTAACCAGCCTTTACCCAGCCTTGATTGAAAAGAAATACTGTATTTTTTTGCTGGAATATTTAATTGCTCCATCACTAACCGGGTGGTGGTAAACACCTGGTGCCGGTAACAATGTGCATGCGCAGGTGAAGCCACTTCGCAGCAATTCTCAACTTTTAAACAATGGCAGCCGGTAGTATCACTTTTGCGGATATGCCTTCCCGGTACACCGTGGTAGCTAAATAAAATATGGTCGTGTGACACTTGTAGAAAAGGTTTTATATTTTCGGCCAGCGCATTAATATAGTGTGGCTCGCTATAAAATGGCTGCAGAAATTGTAGCTTAAATGAGTAGTTGTTTTTTGTATGTATTTCTTTTGCCGATTCTACCGCTGTTTCAAAACTCGACATGGCATAATGCGGATACAGTGGAATAGCCAAAACTTCTTCAAGATCAGGATTGTTTTTTACCAATTCATCAAATGCAGCTTTTGGAGTTGGGTTACCATAACGCATAGCCACAACCACGGGCTCATCAACTTTATTTTGCAATGCAGTTTGTAATTGTTTGGTAAGTACTACCAAAGGCGAGCCCTCTTTTGTCCAGATGGTTTTGTAGGCCTCGGCAGATTTTGGTGCCCTGAACGGAACAATAATTCCATGAATTAATAAAAAACGCTGTAGCCAGGGAATATCTATCACCCGCTCATCCATCAAAAATTCTTTCAGGTAAACCTTTACGTCTTTTACTGCGGTTGAATCAGGCGAACCCAAATTCATTAATACTATTCCCTTTTTCGCCATAGCTTAAATAATTTGCAAATGTAACCACTGGCACTTCTAAAAGTTCAGATACCATAAAAATATTATTTAGTGACTATGATACGCCAATTTAGAGATGTTATGCTTTCTATTTTTCAAATAAAATAAATACAATAACAGCAAATTGTACAAGCAAGCAAAACTAAAAAAAAATACGCTTAGTCTAAAAGGAGTAAGATCATCTTTTAATAGGATCATAATCATTCAGCAAAATGACAATGCAATGACAAACAAATTAGTTTACACGATGCTCCACTACTAATTTTGTAGCCACAACAGAAATTAACCGCTAGCAAGAATGCCTGAACAACAGCACACTGACATATCAACTTTTTTTATTGCAGGTATCAATTACAAAAAATCAGATGCCACATCCCGTGGCCTTTATGCCGTTAATAATGATCAGTATGCAGCCTTGCTTGCTTTAGCTCCACAATTTGGTATAAAAGAATTGTTTGTTCTATCCACCTGTAACCGTACAGAAATATATGGCTTTGCAGAAAATGCCAACAGCCTGTGTGAATTATTATGTACACAAACACAAGGTTCGCTGGGTAATTTTATGGCTATGTCATATGTAAAAAAAGGCAGGCAGGCCATTGAACATCTTTTTGAAGTAGCAGCTGGTTTAGATTCGCAGATATTAGGCGACTATGAAATTATCGGGCAAATAAAACAGTCCTTTAAATTTTCAAAGCAACAGGGTTTTATCAGGGCATACCTAGAAAGATTGGTAAATGGCGTATTACAATCTTCTAAAACAATTAAAAATACCACTGCCTTAAGTGGCGGAACAGTTTCTGTTTCATTTGCCGCTATACAATATATAAAAGCACATTTCAATAACCTGGCCGATAAAAAAATATTGGTATTGGGTACTGGCAAAATAGGAAAGAATGCCTGTAAAAACATGGTAGATTATTTGCCAACAAATAACATCACCATTATTAACAGAACCGATAACAAGGCTGCTAAACTGGCAACGGAATTAGGATTGTTTCATGCACCAATAAGCGAGCTGGAAAAACAAATTGCAGCGTCGGATATTATTTTAGTAGCAACCAATTCTTCCCACCCTGTTATTCTGGAGGAGCATCTTGTTAACACAACAGATAAATTGATAATCGATCTTTCTATTCCATACAATGTAGAAACAAGCGCCAGAAATTTACCCGGCATTACCCTGGTAAATGTAGATGAGCTATCTAAAATAAAAGACCTGACACTGCAAACACGGAAAGCCGAAGTGCCAAGGGCAAAGGAGATTATTGACGAACGCATCAATGATTTTTTACAATGGCACCAGATGCGTAAACATGTGCCGGTTTTAAAAGCGGTAAAAAATAAATTACAGCAGATTAACTCCTGTACATTGTACACCAGTACTTTTTCTAAAGAAATTGCTGCCTCCCAGGTGAGCGGCGAGGAAGAAAAAATTCAGAAAGTAATTGATGGAATGGCGGTAAAAATGCACAGCAAAAACCTACGTGGTTGCCACTACATTGAAGCCATTAATGAGTATATTGCCCCGGGTGCAAATTAGTTTACATGAACAAAGCGATCAGGATAGGTACAAGAGAAAGCCAACTGGCTGTGTGGCAGGCCACGTTAGTGCAACAGCTTTTAGCAAAAAATAATGTCGGCAGCGAATTGG
>JBGSIG010000986.1:0-7117 GCA_041742655.1 Ferruginibacter sp.
ATGGCCAAAGGGGTGGCCTGCCTTCTTATATTATTTGGGATTTGTGTGTAGATGACTCAAACCGGCTATGGATTGTATCAGATGTATGGGAGCTTTCTGTATATGATCCAGTCAGAAAAAAATTTGTTTTTTATGACTGGCCTGTTGCTGCCCGGCAAAAACAATTTAATGGGTTTTCACATTACCGTTCTATTCAAAAAATATTGTGGAAGAATAAAGAGGAATGTTGGCTGGCTACCACTATCGGTTTATTTTCATTGCACCTGCCCTCGGGCAATTTTAAATTTTATGGATCAGGGTACAATGCCAGTATCAGGGACATTAAATATAACAAGGAGAGCGGGCAGGTGTTTCTGGTAACCGAAAACGGCCAGGTGTTTTGCTATGATGAAAATAAAAAAAACTATCACAAGGTTAATACTGTACTGGAACCTTATCCTGCTGTGGAATGGAATAAAAGAAAAGAGGAAATAATTTTGATGGCGCATCCACAAGGGCTGCTTGAAATAAATGTTGAGCGTCACAAAGCAACCGTTATCCTGCACCGGCCTTCGTTATCGTCTTCCCTGTTGCCGGGTGCGGTTAACAATATTTATACTGATAATGCCGGAATGGTTTGGGCGGCTACCGGCAATGGAATTAACTACTATAACAGCCACAACCAGTCAGCCGATTTTATTCCACTTAGCATTTTTCCTCAGAAAGAAAATGAAGATGGAATGGGTGCTGCTTTGTATGATGCCGAAGAAGGAATTTATTTTATTACTTCCATTAATAGCAATGAAGTATTTATCATTGACGAACGTTCCGGAAAAATTAATTCAATCAACTCATCCGGGGGAAAGCCGTTTTCTGCCTGTACCAATATTTGCAGCGATAATCAAAATAATGTCTGGCTGCTTACTGCTACAAATGTGTACCGCTACGACAAAATTAAAAAGCAGTTTGTTTTATTTACAACACCAAACTATAACAAAGAAGTAATTTTTCAAGACATGTTACAGGATAAAAACGGCGATTACTGGCTGGGTACCTGGCTGGATGGTTTGTATAAATACAAAAGAACAGAAAATAGTTTTTACAAATTTTCTGAAAAGGATGGTTTTTATTCGAAAAGCTTTACATCATTGCTAAATGATCCGTTGGAAGATGCGGTATGGATCGGCACTTTTCAGTATGGCATAAACCGCTTCGATTTAAAGAAAGATACTTTTATAGATTTTATAGATTCAAAGGCCAATGCTGATTATCAGCGGTTAAATCTTATCAGGGATGCCGAAAAAGACACTCACGGAAAAGTATGGGTAGCAACTTACACTTCGGGTTTATATTTTTATGAGCGGGGCAAAAGTTTTGAAAAATCTTTTACGCATGTTTCTGTAACAAACGGGTTAACAAGCAGCAGCTATTGTTCCATTGCTGCGGATAATAAAAACAGGTTGTGGCTGTTAAGTGATAAGGGATTGAGTGCAGTGAATGATAAGGGTGAATATTTATACGAAGCGGCCCAACATCCTGCGATTAATTTTTCCAACTATGCAACAAGCAGCCGCTATCCCAAAAGGATTTTTTTTAATGCCGCAAAAGATGAATTGCTGGTACCTGTAGCAGGCGGTTTGTTATTGTATTATCCAAACAGAAAAACTACACCCATCAATTTTTCGGTTGTACTTACAAGCATTGCTGTAGGGGAAAAGTCCTTGTTATACGACAGCCTTTTTTTTAATAATCAACCAATTAACATTCCTTATCAATCCAATTCACTGTCGTTTAAATTTGCTGCTTTAAATTATAGCAGAGCCGGCAAAATGCAATATGAATATAAGCTGCATGAAAATGACACGTTTTGGAAATCTTTGGGCAATTCCAATACTGTAAACTTTTCTTTGCTTTCTGCAGGGCAATATAATTTTATGGTAAGGGCAAAAGATGCAAATGGAAATTTTTCTTCCAACACTGCTTCTTTTTCATTTTATATTCAGCCTCCTTTTTGGCAGAGGGTCTGGTTTTATTTGTTGGTTGCTATAGTTACAGCCTGCATAATGTATATGATTTACCAGTACCAGTTACGTAAAAAACTAGAAGTGGAAAAGCTGCGACTGCGCATTTCCCGTGACCTGCATGATGACATTGGCTCCACGCTTAGTTCTATCAATGTACTTAGCAAAATTGCTTTAATCAAGGGCGGTAATGATATAGAGATTGCGGGCTATCTTTCAAAAATTAAAGATGCTGCCGCCCATAGCATGGAAAGTATGAGCGATATTGTATGGGCCATCAACCCCACAAATGATACACTGGAATCCATTATCAGCAGGATGAAAGAATTTGCAGCAGACCTTTGTGAAGCAAAGGAAATAGAACTTGATTTTAGCATAGCGCCCGAACTGGAAAAATTATCGTTCGACTTACCAAAAAGAAAAAACCTTTATCTCTTATTTAAAGAAGCAGTGAATAATGCAGTAAAATACAGTGGTTGTAACTTTCTAAAAGTGCAGTTTATAAAACCGGGTAATAAAATTATCATGACGGTAGCTGACAATGGGTGCGGATTTGATACAACAAAATTTTTTAGCGGCAACGGTTTACGCAGCATGAAAGAAAGGGCCGCTGCCTGCGGAGGCGATATACACATAACATCTTTATTGCATCAGGGAACTGTGGTAACATTACAAATGCCCATTACCCGATTTGGGGTAGCAGGTAAAGGCTAAATTAATTAACTTAGTAAAGTGGCAATTACTGTACAAATTTACGACGATAACACACCGCTCAGGGAGGGACTCACGGCATTGCTGTCGCTTGGCAATGAGTTTATTGTCACCGGAAGTTTTGAGAACTGCCTGGATGTTGAGATAGAAGTAAAAAATAATCCACCAGATATCATACTGATGGATATTGACATGCCGGACAGGCCGGGCATTGAAGCTGTTAAAAAAATAAGAGCCTTCAACAAAAAAATACCCATCATCATGCTCACCGTTTTTGATGACAATACCCATATCCTGGATGCCATCTGTGCCGGGGCTTCCGGTTATTTGCTTAAGAAAAATGTTTCTGAGAAATTGATACCTGCCATTAACGAAGTGTTGGATGAAGGCGCATCACTGAGCCCTTCGGTTGCAAAAATGATCATTACTTCCATGCAGCAATCATCATCCCGGAAAGATTATCATTTTACAGTTAAAGAAAAAGAAATTCTTAAACTGCTTTGCAAGGGCAACAGCTATAAAATGATTGCTGCCCAGCTTAACATAGCTTTTGAAACTGTGCGTTCATACATAAAAAAAATCTACGAAAAATTACAGGTACATTCTGCGACAGAAGCAGTAAGCAAAGCCATCAATGAGCGGCTTGTATAAATCAGATTTTTTGATTGATTTGAATCAAGTGCTTTCTGCAGATTAACTTTTGCAAATGGATGTTTCTTCTATCATTTTGTATTTTACCAATTCTGCCAATCATTTATTTCAATAATTATTTGCCTTCCTCAGCTTCTATTTTGATCAAATAAATTGGCTAGGGTTCCAATTTCGGGCGGCACCGCCCCCCTTTTTGGGGTTGCTTTCCTCTGCTTTTAAATCAAACTTTGAATAAAATTTATTTATGAAAGCAAGATATTTACTTATACTCTGCCTTGTTAGCGCAATTGATGCGAATGCGCAGTCGGCCATTTTTGAATGGGCAAAAAGCATGACGGGTACTGCAACCTGCGAAGGAAAATCTATTACACTGGATGCAGCAGGTAATGTATTAACTACGGGAGTACTGCGGGGAACAGCGGATTTCGATCCAGGTCCGGGCATTTACAATTTAACTTCCGCAGGCGATGCAGATATTTTTATAAGTAAGCTAGATGCCAGCGGAAATTTTCTTTGGGCAAAACAGGTTGGTGGGCCAAGTGTAGAAATGAGCGAATCGGTTGCAACAGACCCTGCCGGCAATGTATATGTCACTGGGTATTTTCTTTGGCAGGCTGGTGTTGACTTTGATCCTGGCCCTGGAGTTTTCATTTTATCCTCCGTAGCCCGGGAAGCCTTCGTTTTGAAACTGGATGCTGATGGAAATTTCGTTTGGGCAAAATCAATAGAAGGTGATAATTCGGAAGGCGGTACATCTCTTGCCATCGATGCTGCCGGTAATCTTTTGATAACAGGTTACTTCAGTGCGACAGTAGATTTTGATGGCGGGCCTGGTAATGTATCCTTAACATCTCAGGGAGCAGCCGACATTTTTCTGACAAAATGGGATGGCAATGGAAATTTTATATGGGTAAAACAAATGGGAGGCACCGGTAGTGATTATGTATACAAACTTGCACTGGATGCAACGGGTAATATCCTGCTTACTGGTTATTTTTATGAAACAGCCGACTTCGATCCTGGAGCTGGTAATTATAATTTAACATCCGCAGGTAATGCAGATATTTATATCTGTAAACTAGATAACAATGGTAATTTCATCTGGGCAAAAAGTATAGGGGGCCCTGTTATAGAATCGTGCTATGGTATTACATCCGACCTTTCCGGAAATATATTTATCGCCACCCCAATAGCCAGCATTTTTGATGTAGATCCCGGGCCGGGAGTAACCAATGTTTCAACAGTGGGAGGTTTCGACGCACTTATATGCAAGTATTCGCCAGCCGGTGATTTTCTCTGGGCCAGAAAATGGGGTGCTAATGGCAACGATAATATATTTGACATTAAAACAGATGCAGCAGGCAATGTATATACCGGGGGTGAATTTTCCGGAACAATCGATTTCGATCCCGGCCCTGCGGAGGTATTCAAAACGGCAACGGGTGGCAATGATTTGTTTTATATAAAATGGGATGCCAACGGAAATTTTGTTTGGGTTGCACAACTGCCTGGCATAGGAGGTACTATTTATTCATTGTACGTAAATGCGGCCAATGAAATTTTTTCAACTGGTTTGTTCAGTGGTACTGTGGACTTCGATCCCGGAACAGGTACTTATAATCTCACTTCCACAAGTAGTGACGTTTTTGTAAACAAATTAAGTCAGGGACTAGTGGGCGGACCGTTGCCGCTTACATTACTTTCTTTTACGGGCGAAGCAACGCCAATGGGTAATGTATTAAAATGGCAAACCGTTCAGGAAGTTAATACAAAACATTTTGAAATAGAATGGAGTGATGACGGACAGCGCTTTCAACAAGTTGGCGTGCAAGCCGCGGCAGGAAACAGTTTCATTACATTACAATATAGTCACCTACACAATAATACTGTTGAAGGCAACAACTATTACCGCCTTAAAATGATGGACATTGATGGACAGTTTACTTACTCCCCAGTGGTACAAACAAAAGTGAATACTTCCTCAACAGCCATAACTGTATTTCCCAACCCGGTTGCTGATTTTTTACAGATGAAAATCAAGGCGGTGAAAAATGAAACAATTGCGCTTGAACTTCATAATACAGATGGAAAAAGAGTTGCTTCAAAAGTGGTGTCATTGATAAAAGGCAGCAACCTTTTAAATTGGAAACTGCCCCCACTGAGTTCGGGTAATTACTTTATAATTTGTGGCAACAAAAATTTTAAAACGATACAAATCAGTAAAAAGTAGGTACCTGTTACCAATCAGTTTTCCCTGAATATTTTATTTTGGTAGTTGTTCTTGTCAACTCCAACCAGTAGGTGCGACGATTGGGGATATACCCGTTACTAAAGCTACACTTCTAAATTGTCCAGTTTCTGAAATGCGTACATCAAACAACTTACATGCAATGCCTGCGCAAATTCGTTGCGGTGCAGCATGGCTCTTACCTCTTCCAGGGGTAAAAGCAACAAATCAATTTGCTCATTATCATCCAGACTTTGTGATGATACTTTTTTTCCACCTCTTGCTAAAAATAAATGTGTATAGCTGTTTATCAAACCAGGGTTGGCCGCCACTTTTCCGACATTATCAATCTTGCTGAATGTATAGCCTGTTTCTTCCAGCAATTCTCTTGCTATAGCTTTTTGCGGATCTTCACCTTCATCAATAAATCCGCCGGGTATCTCTGTAAGTACTTCGCCTACAGGATGCCGGTACTGTTTTACTAAAATAACTTTCCCATCTTCTGTAATAGCCAATGCACAGGCTGAAACAGGAAGTTCAACTACAAAATAAGCAGGTACAATTCTACCATCCGGCATTTCGCATACGTCTTTACGTGCGGTAAAATATTGATGTTTGCTAATGTATTCCGAAGAAAGCGTTTTCCAGTTCATGTTGATTGTTTAAAATAAAATCCGTTTAAAAATACTTTCTGCCGCAATACAATGCAGCAAATAAAAAGTACTTTTAAACGGATAACCAAATTAAAATTACCATTTCATTCTTTCTCTTAATGCAGTTACGTGTGCCGTATGGTGGCGGCTATGCCACGCATACATTCCCAGCAAATACCACAACGACATTTCTTTTTTATGTTCAGGGTGAAACACATTTCTTGTCCACTCTTCTTCTTTAATATTCACTAACACTTCCATCCACCTTTTGTGAAGCGCAAATAAAAGCGTAAACGAAATATTAATGGGTAAATTTCTTGTATCACTTAACACAGCCCAGGCAGCCTCATCGTAAGGTTTAATTGCGGGGTTGTCTTCAGTAAGCCCAAGTTTAAAACGAATATAGGCATTCATATGACTATCTGCAACATGATGCACCAATTGTTTCACAGTCCAACCCTCTGGACGGTAAGGTGTTTCCAATTGATGTTCATCAAGGTTTAACACTGCATTTTCTAAATGATTGGGCAGATATTTTATGTCAGTTAGCCACTCTTGCAACTGGGTAGCAGAATATGGCTGCGGTTCAAATTTACCAATGGGATAACGTAAGTCTTCCATATTAGTTTGGGGTCTTTTGTGCATCTGCTTCAATGGTAGGGTTTACTTCAACTGCAGCAGGTTTACCGGGCTTAATGCCTAACAACTCAATTTCAAAAATCAACGCTGCGCCACCCGGAATTCCGGCACCAGCACCCCTTTCGCCATAACCAAGTTCGCTTGGTATATATACTTTCAATTTATCGCCAATATGCATCAACTGCAATATCTCCGTCCAGCCTCTTATTACGCCCTCCACTTGTATGCTTAATGGT
>JBGSIG010000987.1:0-4196 GCA_041742655.1 Ferruginibacter sp.
TTGCCAACCCGGTAGCGACGCCGATCAATTCCACCAACTATATTGTTATTGTAACGGGAACGAATAGCTGCACTGCAACCGATTCTATAAACATCATGATACGGCCCGACCCGGTTTTTACCATCTCACCCGATGACACTACCTGCAACAATAAAACTGTTCAGCTAAATGCTTCCGGCGGTGATGTGTATTTGTGGAGCCCGGCCTCAATGGTATCAAATGCCAATATTGCCAATCCCAGTACAAACACCAATACCAACACCACTTACACTGTACTTATAAAAAACACGGCTTGTAATATTTCTGCCGCCCTCAACACGTCATTAACAGTGTTGCCTGCGCCTGTCATTAACGCTCTTAAATTAAACGATGTTAGTTGCAGCGTAGCCAGTACAGAGTTGTCGGCAACGGGCGCCAATGAATATTCATGGTCACCTGCAGGTTCGCTGGATAATTATACAAGCCCCCATCCACTGGCAACACCTACCACCACCACTTTGTATACTGTAACGGGCCTTGATTTCGTTACCAACTGTGCGGCTACAGATACCGTGACAGTTTTTGTAAACAAAGGCGGGGCCAGCTCATTTTTTGTTCCATCCGCATTTTCGCCCAATGGAGATGGCTTAAATGATTGTTTCAAAGTGAAGCATTTTGGCTATTTAAAATCTGTAGATATTTCTATCTACAACCGTTTCGGAAATATGGTTTTTCATACCACCAACGTGGATGATTGCTGGAATGGCACGTACAAAGGAAAAAAATCTGATATGGGCAACTATGTTTATTACATAAAAGCGGAAGACAATTGTGAAGCTTATATTAAAAAAGGTAATTTGGTGTTGGTAAGATAAAAAGTGAAATGGTTGTTTTATAGCGCATTTAATTTTTCAATGTCATCTAAATCTTTAAATCTTCCTGCAGCTTTTTTTGCCTGTATCAAAGTATCGATATGAATGAATCTTATTATTAATCCATCTTCATTAAAAATATTACTTAACCGATAAGCCTCTTCAAAATTGCAACCTTTTACAACTTTCATTACTTCAATACTCACGGGCGGAACTCCGTAAGTAAACACTTCTAGTTCATCATTATTTAAAAAGTTTTCTTCTGAAATGTCGAGCGTAGGGAGCCCAAATGACAAGTATGCACTGATTAATTTTTGGTGGTTTTCGGGTGTCACATTTACCCAAATATCCAAATCCCCTGTTGTTCTTCTGTAACCATTTAAAATAACTGCATACCCGCCCACAAGTAAATATTCCACCTGATTCTTGTTAAGTGCATCTATAAAGTCGCGAAAATCTTCATTAAATATATTAGGCATTATATTTCTTTTTTACGGATGCTGACTAAGCGCTTTTGCATTTTGGGCGGATGCAATGGGTCTATGGCGTAAGCCATTGCTGTCAAGTACCAGGCTTGGCTAAGTCTTTCTGATAAAGAATCAGTTTTTAAAAAAAGCTTATTTTTTTCCGCTTCTGCAAAAGTTTGGACTTTTGAATATGCCCTGTTCATTCTATACATATCGTAAACTTACTAAAATAATTTAACCTGTTAGTATCTGAGTTGGCACATTAGCAAAATCAGCAGATTATTTATGTATCTCACTGGTAAAATGAAATTCAATGTCGGGATTGTTCTGAATCTCGGTGTTTAAAAACCATTCGCTTTGCGCCAGGTACACAAGGTGGCCATCTTTATCTTCAGCAATATTGGCTTGTTTAAATTTAATGAAGTCTTGTAGCTTTTTGGGGTCTTTGCTGGTAAGCCAGCAGGCTTTAAAAAAGGGCAGGCTATTCATTTGTACCGATGCGCCATATTCCTGCAATAACCGGTATTGTATCACTTCAAACTGAAGCTCGCCCACGCAGCCGATTATTTTTTTATTGCCGCCAAATTGGGTGAATAACTGCGCCACTCCTTCATCTGTTAACTGCAACAATCCTTTCTCCAGTTGCTTGGTTTTCATCGGGTCTTTATTCACCACTTCTTTAAATATTTCAGGACTGAAAGAAGGTATGCCGGTGAAATAAAATTTTTCTCCTTCGGTAAGTGTGTCACCAATTTTAAAATTACCGGTATCAAACAAGCCAACTACATCTCCGGGATAAGCTTCTTCAATAATATCTTTTTGACGGGCTAAAAAACTATACGGATTGTTGAATCTAAAATCCCTTTCCATGCGCACATGGTTATAATATTTGCTGCGTTCAAACTTACCGCTGCATACCCGTAAAAAAGCAATCCTGTCCCTGTGCTTAGGATCAAGGTTGGCATGAATTTTAAAAATAAATCCGCTGAATTTATCTTCCTCTGGTTTTACATCCCTCACCGTAGTATGGCGTGGCCGTGGTGTTGGAGCAATGCGAACGAAAGTATCCAGCATTTCTTTTACGCCAAAATTATTAACGGCGCTACCAAAAAACACCGGAGCTGTTTTTCCACTTAAATAGTCGGCAACATTCAATTCACCATACACGCCATCAATTAATTCAACATCTTCACGTAAGGTATGGGCGTCCTTCTCTCCTATTTTATCATCCAGTATTTTACTGTTGAGGTCTTTAATTTCTACCACATCTTCATCATTGGCTTTGGTACCCGCGGTAAATAACACCAGGCTTTTTTTATAAAGGTCGTACACGCCTTTAAAATCCTTGCCGCTGTTGATGGGTATAGTCATAGGGTGCAACTGGATCTTTAGTTCGTTCTCAATTTCTTCCATCAGATCAAAGCGGTTTTTACCATCCCTGTCCATTTTATTGATGAACACTATCACCGGCGTATTGCGCATGGCAATTACTTCCATTAGCCGCCTTGTCTGTGCCTCTACCCCATTCACGCTATCAATCACCAGCACCACACTATCTACGGCTGTTAACGTTCGATAGGTGTCTTCCGCAAAATCTTTATGGCCGGGTGTATCCAGCAGGTTAATTAAATGGCCGTCGTATTCAAAAGTCATTACACTGGTAGCCACACTAATACCACGCTGCCTTTCTATTTCCATAAAATCGCTGGTAGCATGTTTTTTTATCTTGTTGCTTTTAACCGCACCCGCTGTTTGAATAGCGCCACCAAATAACAAAAATTTCTCTGTTAAAGTAGTTTTACCGGCATCCGGATGAGAGATGATGGCAAAAGTTTTACGCCTGTTTATTTCGTTAATGTACTTCATATCCCTATCACCTAAGGTGAATTGACTGAGTTTATAATTTTGAGCGGCAAAGGTAAGGGTTGACAAAGGTTAAAGCAAAAGGAAGAAAGGTTAGGAGCAAAACCAGGCAAGAGAAGATAGTTTACGTTTAACCATTTATCAATTTTTACTAACTAATTAATTTCCTTGCTGTACATTTGAGGATGCGAAAAATGTTCCAGATTCTCATGAACTCTTTACGGCTCACTTTTCAGGAGCTGAGAGTGAATAAACTGCGTACAGGCCTTAGTCTTACGGGGGTAGCATTTGGTATTTTTTGTATCATTGGCGTACTGGCAACGGTTAACAGCCTTCAATATAATATTCAAAATGAAGTAAATAGTCTGGGCAGCAATACCATTTATATAGATAAGTGGGAATATGGCGGAGGCCCCGACAAGCCATGGTGGAAATATAGGGCACGGCCTGTAATGAAATACGAGGAAGTAGCACTTTTAAAGCAACGTTCGGAACTGGCAGATGAAATTGCCTTCTTTATGAGGGCCAATGGCAACTTGACAAATAAAGATGATGTAATTGAAAATGCTTCGGTATATGGTATCACGGAAGCGCAGACGGTAGTGCAACCTATCACATTTGCAGCTGGCCGTTATATTTCGTCCGCTGAATTTAACAATGGCAGTTCCGTAGGTTTGATGGGTTTCGACAATGCTGAAAAATTATATGGATCTCCGGAAAGAGCAGTGGGTAAAACTTTTGACATCAAGGGCAAACGTGTAACAATAGTGGGCGTAATAAAAAAAGATGGTAAAAATTTTATTGGCTCAGACAACGACAATTGCGTTATGCTGCCTTATAGATTTATTAGGCAAATTGTTGACGAAAAAAACAGCAACCCTGTAATTATTGCCAAGGGAAAAGACAATGTAACCCCAACCCAGTTTAGTACCGAATTACAAGGAGCTATGCGGCAGATTAGAAGGTTAAGCCCTTTGCAGGAAGATAATTTTTCATTAAACAGCGTAGAAGCTTT
>JBGSIG010000988.1:0-3097 GCA_041742655.1 Ferruginibacter sp.
GTTAATCAATAACAAAATTAAAAACCAACTGGTATTTAATGAAGACAAAAAGAAGTTTGTTATTACCATTATTGTTGGTATTTATTATTTGTAACGGTTTTTTTATTTCAGCAAAAACATTGTTGGCAAAATGGGGCATCGATAACGGTGTGTTGATTATTGCCAACATTTTATTTTTGTTACTGGCACTCATTACTTTTTTTATTCAGCAAAAGGCATTGCAAAATAAAAACCCCAATGTATTTGTAAGAAGCGTAATGGCAGGCATGATGATCAAGATGTTTGTTACTATTATTGCTATTTTTGTTTACTGGTTTGTAATGAAAGACAAGTTCAGCAAAGCTTCAGTAATTGCGGCAATGTTCATATATCTTATTTATCTTGTGACAGAAGTTGCGCTGATTACAAAACTGAACAGAAAAAAGAATGCCTAAGCAGGAAGCCCCCATTCATCAATTAAAAAATTATTTACCAGAAGGAAGTTTTGATGAGGTTTCCTATTATCTGCAGCACTATAAAGTACAACTAACTATTACCCGTGAACGCCAATCTGTGCTGGGTGACTACCGCAATGCCCACGGTGGCAACAATCACCGCATAAGTGTAAACGGAAATTTAAATTCCTACGCTTTTTTAATTACACTGTTACACGAGCTGGCACATTTGTTTACCTACGAGCGTTTTGGTCACCGGGTGCATGCCCATGGAAAAGAGTGGAAGCAGGAGTTTGGTAAAGTGTTAGCGCAGTTTGTAGCAAAAAAAATTTTCCCCACAGATATTCAGCAAACATTGATGAAGTCCCTGCAAAACCCCGCTGCCAGCAGTTGTGCAGATGAGGCATTGTTAAGGGTACTGCATCAATACGATAAAAAAAAGGAAGGAGTAATTTTGATTGAAGCTCTGCCATTAGGAGCTAACTTTAAAATAAAAGGCGGCAGAGTATTTACAAAAGCAGAAAAAGTTCGTAAACGATTTAAATGTATAGAACTGGCTACAGGAAAAATATTTTTATTTAGTCCTGTATACCCGGTTGAGGTGAGTGAGTTGTGAGTGGTCAGTTGTGAGTAGCTCCCTTTCACCATTGCCCATCTTCAACTTTTTTGTCCAAAGTGAATCACATTTCCATTGTTGTCTTTTATGGTAAACTCTTTAAAACCCCTTGGTTTTTTTACCAATTGCCCCTTGGGATAAATTAAATCTTTAATGCTCATGTCGGCATACAAATCTTCTACATTATCTACAAAAATATAACAGGTGCAGAGCACAAATGCCTGCTTGCTTTCAGCCATGCACAAATGTATTTCCACATCACGTTTTTTTAAGATAGCATAATTGCCCATATTAGTTGCAGTAAAACCCAACTTACAATTGTAAAATTCAATGGTATTGCTGATATTGATGGCAGGTAAAACAGGAACAGCCTTTTGAAACATTTTTTAAATTATGATGTTAACAGAGAATGTATTTTAAAAATCCTTATTTTTAGCATCTAAGTTAACATACATTTATTTGAACGATAGTACAAAATATACTGAAGAGGAGCTGGTAGCGTTGTTACAGGGCAGGGATAAGCAGGCATTCTCTTATTTGTATGATAACTATGCGCCCGCCCTTAATAATATTATTTACCGCATGGTACAGGATATTACACTTTCAGAAGATATTTTGCAGGAAGCATTTGTAAAAATCTGGCAAAATTTTACCAGCTACGATAAATCGAAAGGAAGGTTGTTTACCTGGATGCTCAATTTAACCAGGAACCTTACTATTGATACCCTGCGTAGTAAGGGCTACAAAAAGCAAAGCAAAATCTCTTCCGATGAAAATTCCGTAAATAATGTGCAGGATAACAATTTCAACATTAGTAAATTTGATTCAATTGGCATTCAAAAGCAGCTTGGCAACTTAAAACCAGAACAACGGATCATAATTGACATGGCTTACTTTAACGGGTTTACACAAGACGAAATTGCCAAAGAAGTGGGTATACCACTAGGCACCGTAAAAACTCGAATGCGAACGGCCCTCATAGAATTAAGAAAATTAATACATCAAAAATAATTGGAACCAAAAGATATCATATCATCAGGAGTACTTGATTTGTACGCAGCAGGTTTGGCCACTGAAGAAGAGGTTAGGCAGGTGGAACATTATGCAGCGGTACACCCTGAAGTAGCGGCAGAACTGGCAGAGATAGAAGCCGGGATGGAGCTGTATGCAAAAGCACATGGTATGCAGCCAGGCCCTTCTGTAAAAGAGAAAATATTTTCACGCATTGATAGTTTGGAAGAAGTTAAAATGACACAGCCTGTGGTAGATTATTCAACAAATAAATCTGCAAAAGTTGTTGGCATTGGGCGCTACTGGAAACTTGCCACGGCAGCATCGGTAGCGCTGTTGTTAGGCAGCATTGCTTTAAATATGGTAATGTATAATAAAAGTACCGACACGGCTAAAAATTTAGAACAAACTCAACAGGAATTGGCAAGTTTAAAAGATGAAAATAAGATTTTGCAGGGCGACATGAATGTTGTGCAAAACAAATATACCATTCCCGTTGCGTTAAATGGTTTGGAAGCAGCACCGGAAGCTGCGGCCAAAATTTTCTGGATCAAGAATACCGGAGAAGTTTACATCGATCCTAGTAATTTACCAGATGCGCCCGCAGGCAAACAATACCAGTTATGGGGTTTTGTAGATGGCAAGCCGGTAGATGGCGGCATGGTTCTAACTTCTAAAAAAGGAGAAAAATACCGTATTCAAAAAATGAAAGCTTTTGGAAAGGTGGAAGCATTCGCAGTAACACTTGAAGACAATGCCGGTAATATAACACCCAAGGGCCCTATTTATGTGATGGGTAAAATGTAATTTCTGTTTCATTACTTTTTTGTTACCAGCTTTTATGCTGGTATTTTTTTTGCATAAAATATTCCGACATTTAAGGTCGCTAAAATTTCATATGGCGTTAACAGGCATCAAAGAAAACTGACGCGGAAATAGTTATTTTTTGCGTCAATCTTCGGGGTTCTCCTTCCAGTTTTTTCTTCGAGTTCTTTCTCCTTTGGAGAAAGCCAGTCCCGAAAAAATCGGGAGGTAG
>JBGSIG010000989.1:0-11323 GCA_041742655.1 Ferruginibacter sp.
GTGTTTTGCATACGACGGCAGCAGTTTAAGATTTTTATTATCCAGCATAGTAGCGAGGTCTTTCCCTAATGTACCTTCAGGCAATAAATGAAGTGCCTCTTTTGTGGAAGTGAATTTTTGAGGCTTTCGTATGATTCGCAACACTGGCAAAGCCAGGTTGTGCGTTAAAAAAACCAACAGGTTTGAGCGAAGTTTGACAATTGCCTTATGCATAATTTTTATTTTTTGTAAGTCAAAAACTATTTTTAATAAATGTGTGGTGAATCATAATTGAAGAAAGGGCAGCAATAACAATGTAGCATGCTAAAACAAATTGTTGCTTTTGTATTTCGCCGTCAAATAAAAAAAGCAGCAGCGACGATAATACTGATAGTATCAATCCCGCATTAAGCAGGTGCCTAAACAAAAGGTCGCAGCTCCAATTAACAACAAACACTACCCAAAAAATAAACATGCCCGGAACTGAAAACAGTAAGCTGAAAATTAAAGCCAGCCCAAATGTGCGTGGCCAGTGATGAAACTCAGTTGTAAAAAGCGAAAGCCATGTAGCGAATAACAATGCATTCAACAATCCGGCCAGCAGCCAAATAGAGCAACAGATAAATATTGATTTAAACAGTTTCATTTTAAAAGTGCTTTTTATTTCAAAGTGAATGGACAAAAAAAATTATTTTGTAGACTTGATCATTTCTTCCAATGCTGCAATATGGGCCTTGAAAGCTTTTTCGCCACTCTTGGTTACCGAATAAGTTGTATTGGTTTTTCTTCCAATAAATCCTTTTTGCACTTTAATGACTGCAGACTCCTCCAGTGTTTTTAAATGACTGGCAAGGTTACCATCAGTAATATCCAGCAATTCTTTCAACTCATTAAAGCTAACTTCCGCATTCACCATCAGGCCACTCATAATGCCAAGGCGAATACGACTATCGAAAACTTTATTTAAATCCTTTATTGGGTTCATTTAATTAATTAAGATTCATTTATTGAGAAACATATCCAGCATGAATTTGTTAATTAGCCTTCTCATACTTATTCCACATCCATATCCCATAAATAATATGCAGCAATCCAAAACCAACTGCCCAAAAATAAAGTCCGTAGCCAATAAGCCAAAGATTACTAACACCCAATATTAATTGAGCATAGCCCAAATACCGTATTTCTCCCAATGTGTATTTACTGGCATTTACAAGCGCCAGACCATAAAATATTAAGCAGGCAGGCGCCACCAGTTGAAACTCGCCCAACTGCATTATACGAATTATAAAAATTGCTCCCACAGTAAGCGGAATTATTGTATTCCAAAATAAACGGATCGTGGCAGCGCCCCACATAGGTAAATTATCCTTTTTACTTCGCAGGTAGGTAAAAAAGAAAGCTGATATAAATGCACTTATAAAAGTTAAAATGGCAATCCACCACAAATCGTTCAACAACTTAATACCCTCCAAATCTATGAGGCTATCAATAATGCAATCTCCATTTACCCAGCATTCTAATTTTTGATGAGCAAACCAGGCACCTACCAATGCGCACAATCCGGCGGCAATGCCACTAAACCCGCTTAAACTGATAAAAAGGCTGCTGCGTTCCATCATGCGCCGGATGTGCTGAAGATCGTCGAGAGGTTGTTGTTGACTACTCATATAAAAGTACTTTGAATAACAAAGTAAATAGATTATGCTGACATTTACAAGAAATATTTTGAATAAAAATTATTGCCGTTGCAAATGGTTTAAAATATCAATGATTTTCTGGCAGGCAATTTTTATTTCCCCTTCAGTAATAACAAGGGGTGGTACAATCCGAAGGCAATTGGCGGCAAACAAAAACCAGTCAGTAAACACCCCGGCTGAACCGGTTGAAGTATCAATTAAACTATCAATTACTTTCTTATTAAATTCAAAGCTTTCAAATTCAATAGCGAGCATTAAGCCACAACTACGCACCGCTTTTATAGAATTATGCTGAAGCAAAGAAAGAAATAGTTGTTCTTTTGGTTTTACTGAATCCATTAATTTTTCCTGCAACAAAACATTAAATGCTGCAAGACCGGCGGCGCAACTAAGGGGGTGGCCACCAAAAGTATTAATATGCCCCAGCACAGGATTGTGCATAAGGGAATCCATTATATTCTTGTCGGCCACAAAGGCACCCAATGGCATTCCCCCGCCCAAGGCCTTACCGAGTAATAGTATATCGGGCACTACATTAAATTTTTCAAATGCAAAGAGTGCACCGTTGCGGCCGAAGGCGCATTGTATTTCATCTAATATCAACAGGGTTCCTGTTTGCGTGCATCGTTTACTCAATGCCGTTAGCCAGTCATTTTGCGGCACCATCACCCCCGCTTCCGCCTGCACCGTTTCAGCAACAACACAAGCCGTTTTTTCAGTAATATTCTCCAGGTCTTCGAATGAATTATAATTGAGTTGCATGGTATCGGGCAGCAGCGGCCTAAAGGCATTGCGCCAGTATTCATCGCCCATTATGCTTAATGCCCCCTGTGTACTGCCGTGATATGAATTTTTAAAAGAGATGATCTGAGTGCGTCCTGTAAAACGTTTTGCTAATTTCATTGCTCCTTCGGTTGCTTCGCTGCCACTGGCAGTATAAAAAACTGAATTAAGTGATGCCGGCAAATGATCGGTTAGCATTGTTGCATAAGCCACCTGTGGGCTTTCTACCAGCTCGCCATATACCATAATGTGCATGTAATCGTCTGCCTGTTTTTTTATAGCTTCAATAACTTTAGGGTGGCCATGGCCCACATTACACACACTGATACCTGCAATAAGATCAATGTACTTTTTCCCATTTATGTCCCACATGTTACTGCCCTTGGCTTTTACAATTTCCAGGGCCAACGGTGCCGGTGATGTTTGGCCTACGTGCGAAAGAAATAACTGGCGTTGCGTCATAGGCTGCAAATTTCGTTAAGAAAGTTTGATATTCGTGTAAAAATTAGGGGTCGAAAGAAGCTAACAACCAGGTACCCAGTTTTTAAAAGTTGTATTAAAGTGAAGGCCAATGTTGCCTGGTGCTAAAAACGTAAAAGTGTGCGATGCGGCCCGGCACAAAGGCAGCAAGAATATTGAATTAAATACCTCTTACTAGCCTATAAATTATATTCGTAACAAAAAAATAAAATATTATGTCCCTAATTCTTCCGGTAAAAGGTGTACTGCCCAAAATGGGTGATAACTGTTTTATTGCCCCCAATGCCACCATTGTAGGGGACGTTATAATGGGCAATGATTGCAGTGTATGGTTTAATGCTGTGATACGTGGTGATGTAAACAGCATTCGTATGGGCAACAAAGTAAATGTACAGGACGGGGCCGTTATTCACTGTACTTATGAAAAAACGAAGGCCATTATTGGAAATAATGTTAGCATCGGACACAATGCGATAGTACATGGATGCGTTATAGATGATAATGTATTAGTGGGAATGGGTGCTATTATAATGGATAATGCAAAAGTGGGCAGCAATTGTATTATTGCCGCAGGTGCTGTAGTACTTGAAAATACTATTATTGAGCCAGGCTGTATTTATGCTGGTGTACCTGCAAAAAAGGTAAAAAGGATTAGTGAAGAGTTGATTAGCGGAGAAATAAACAGAATTGCGAATAATTATTTAATGTATAGTGGATGGTTTAAACAACCGGAAACAAAATAACACGGAAAGTAATAAACAAAAGGTTTACCACTTTCAGCTTACTGAATTATCTGAAACTTTTCTTTTAACCCTATGAAAAAAATTATACCTGCAGTAATTTGCATGAGCCTATTGTTAGGCACCAATGGGTGCTTTGTATTTAAAAAGAAAGACAAATATGGCTGCCCCGGAAGCCCGCAGGCAGGAGAATTGTCGAATGATTTAAAGATTGCAAAAGGAGAAGAACTAAAAAAGCAACCTAAATATAAAGGAGGCAGAAAGATTTATTAGCCGCAGCAGCTTACCCAATAAATAATTAAATTTTTATAAATACCATTTACCCGAAACCCATTAAAACCCACCCCACCATGTGTTATCATTTAAAAACCAAATTCGGTAATACCGAAGCGGTTATCGACGACAATTGCGGCGTATCAAAATTTTATGCCATCGCCGATACGTTAGCTACAGACCTGCAAATACACTTTCTAAACCAGGTTGATGAAACCGAAACATTAGACTGGGACTTTCACTACAAAAACCATTTATTAACGCTGCATTATAATATTTTTAACGGCGTATCTATTTTTCCGCAACATGTAAAAAGTGTTCAACAGGAAAATAATGCGGTGATGGAACTTGCTCATTTCTTAGAACGTAAGGCGTATTAATTCAGTACGATTTTTCTTCTATTTTATCAAGAATATTGCAATAGCTGATATAGCGGTCTATGTGAATGGCGCCACGCTCTGCTGCCGCTTTTACGGCGCAACCGGGTTCGTTGGTATGCATGCAATTATTAAATTGACAGTTGTTAATCAATTCACGCATTTCGGGAAAATAATGAGAGAGTTCCTGTTTGGGGATATCTACCAATCCAAGCTCCCGTATACCTGGTGTATCAATCACCCGTCCACCAAAAGGCAGGTTATACATTTCCGCAAAAGTGGTAGTATGCAAACCTTTGCCGCTCCAGTCGCTAACATCCTGTGTTTTTAACAGCAGCTCCGGAAATATAGTATTAATAAAAGAAGATTTCCCGACACCGGAATGTCCACTCAGCAACGTAGTCTTATTTTTCAGTAAATTTTTCACTTCTTCCACCCCTTCGTTTTTGTCGATACTCATGTTCATTACCTTATATCCAATCGCCTCATAAATAGATTTTACTTCCGTAAATTTTTCCAATTCCTTTTCTTTATACAAATCAGACTTATTAAAAACAATAATGGAAGGAATATGGTATGCTTCTGAAGTAATTAAAAACCTATCCATAAAACCCTGCGAAGTTTTAGGGTCTTTTAAAGTGGCAAACAACAGCGATTGATCGAGGTTAGATGCAATGATGTGATGCTTGTGTTTATTGGCCGGCGAAGTACGTGTAATATAATTTTTACGATTGTCAATCTCAGTAATCGTTACAGAACCTTCTATCTCATTCTCTACTTCAATGGTTACCACATCGCCTACCGCTATCGGGTTGGTGCTTGTTAAACCGTCAATTTTAAACTTTCCTAAAATGCGTGCATTTAACAGCACGCCATCTTCGTTTTGTACAATGTACCAGCTACCGGTGCTTTTATAAACTGTTGCCTTCATTGCCCACGAAATTGATTAATTAAAATGGATTAAAAAAACTGAGTGTCTCCGCATCGGAAGAGGAACTTAGGACGGATCAGTGTTGTCTTGTTGTGGCGTTACATAATTTTTGCAAAAAAAGTAGATTTTGCACATTACTCCCCTTTAGGGTTGAAGCAGTTCTACGGAAATTTCTTTAATACCGTAAACCGCAATAAAAACTCCAGCAATAACAATAGCAGGCCTGCGATCACAAAAGGGAAAAACTTTTCTGTATATCTTGTAAGGGTTGATATCTCCACTTTTGATTTTTCAAGCCCGTCGATTTCTTTGTAAATATTTACCAGGCCGGCATTGTCTTTTGCCCTGAAATATTGACCACCGGTTTCATTGGCAATTTCTTTTAGTAGCTTTTCATCGATGGTAACCTTTTGTTGTTGCATAACAACCCCCATCTCCGTCCGCACCGGAAACGGCGCATAGCCCTCGGTGCCCACACCAATGGTGTACACTTTTACTCCAAATGCTTTTGCAATTTCTTTGGCATTTAACGGCCCAATCAAGCCGCCGTTATTTTCTCCATCGGTTAATAAAATGACCACTTTACTTTTAGATTTGCTGCTGCGCAGGCGGTCTACACTTGTTGAAAGCCCATCGCCTATTGCAGTACCATCTTCCAGCAAACCATTCCGGATATTGGCTACAGCCGATTTCAGCACTGCCCTGTCTGTTGTTAAAGGACATTGTGTAAAACTTTCGCCGGAAAATATTACTATGGCTATGCGGTCTGTTAACCTGCTGTCGATAAAACTCTGCGCCACTTTCTTGGCCGCTTCCATACGATTGGGTGTAAAATCCTGTGCGGTCATACTGCCACTTACATCGATGCACAATACAATATCTACTCCGTCGCCTTCGGCATGCTGTTCGTCATTTTTTGTTTGGGGCTTTGCCATAGCAGTAATAATAAATGCAATACTTAAAAGCCGCAAAATAAAAGGTACATGCCTTAACGTATTTTTCCAGGAAGTTAAGCCCCTGAAACTTTTGATGGATGATACTTTAATACCCGCCTGCCTGCCTGTGTTCTTTTTTACATACCAGGCAATCATTACCGGAAGCAACAAGCCCAGCAAAAAAAATTGCGGTTCTGCAAAACTGATATTATTTAAATAGTTAAAAAACAAATTGGTTTATAGTTTTACGTTTGTTGATGATGATTCAATTAATTCGATGGCTTCTTTTACAAGTTGCTTATTGTTTTGACTATCTATTTCGGCCGGAATATATTTTGCAAATTTTACCGCATCGCTAAAGCGTATGGCTGTTGCAGTCTTTGCAAGTATTTCTTTATTAAGATAACGGCTATTAATGGCCATTAATATTTCACCGGTGGTTTTACTGATATAGTTTTCATTTTCCTTACGCGATAAATACTGCCTGAATATTTCAATGAGTTTAGTGTGGTACTGCGGTATTTCTTTTGCAATGTATAAATCATAATTTGACAGCTTGCCCAGTTCCTGCATAGCTTCCTCGTATGCAGATAATTTAGATTGAATGAACTGGACAGGTTTGATCTTTTTATTTTTATTGTACCACCAAAATGCTGCTATTGCTGCTATCAATATCAACAAAGCACCGCCAATCCAATACCACAGCATATCAGCTACTTCAACCTGCCTGATAGCTTTTATATCTTTCAGCGCTTTTGAGGTATCGGCCATTGAATAAGAAACAACAATCGGTAAAGAATCTGTAAACACATTTATGGTGGTATCGTCTTTAACAGGGCTAAAGTTTATTTTAATAGAAGGAAATATCCACTTTCCGGAATCAAAGCTGGTGAATGTAAAGCTTTGGGAAAGGCCGGATAGTTTTTGGTGTGTAAAAACCGAATCTATTTTACTCTTCTCAATCAATTCAAAATGCTGCAACGAATCCGGCAATTGCACCCACTTTATATAATAATCCGCGCCCGAAAAATCCGCCTTCACATTTACATTAAATTGCTGGCCAATTAAAATTTCATTTTTGTTAATAGTTGTTTTTACTACAGGTTGGGCAATAGATACAAAAAAAACAAAACAGCAAATAAAAACCGTAAATAATATTGTCCGCATTTGTCTACTGTCCATTATCAATTATAAATTATCAATTAACATCTAGCTTCTTTTCAAAAAAAACTTCTGTAATACTTTTACATAATCCTCATCTGTGCGTATATGCAAAAGATCGGCGCCTGCCTTTCTAAAATAGTCTTTACTCAATTCGCTTTGCTGCAAAAATTGTTGTTGGTAATTGTAGCGAACCATTTTATCGCTACTATCTACCCACTGCTTTTTGCCCGATTCAAGGTCTTCTACCTGCAACAGTCCGGCATCCGGCAACTGCATATCCATTTTATCGTAAATACGCAGCCCTATCACATCATGCCTGCCCCCAATTACTTTCAGATCATTTTCATAAGAGGCATCTACAAAATCGCTCATCAAAAAAGCGATACTTTTCTGGCTGCTGGTTTTATTAAAAAACCTGATGGCCTCTTCCATATTGGTTGTTTTGCCTACAGGCTCTGCAGTAAGCAACTCCCGCACAATATACAAAGCATGCTTTCTGCCCTTTTTGGGAGCAATGTATTTTTCTATCTTGTCGCTAAAAAAAATAGCTCCCACCTTATCGTTGTTACTAATAGCACTAAAAGCAAGCACAGCGCCTATTTCTGTTATCAGGTCTTTCTTCCTGTTTTGCACTGTTCCAAAAATATTGCTGGCGCTCACGTCTATTAATAAATAAACCGTCAGTTCCCGCTCTTCTTCAAAAACCTTACTAAACGGATGATTAAATCTTGCACTCACGTTCCAGTCAATAAAACGAACATCATCTCCCGCATAATATTCCCGCACTTCCCTAAACCGCATTCCTTTTCCTTTAAATGCCGAATGATATTCACCTGTGAATAAGTGAGTAGTTATTTTTTTACTTTTTATTTCAAGCTCTTTTACTTTTTTCAAAATCTCCTGGGTGGTAAGCAAAGCGCCATCCTTCTGCCCAAAGAAAACCGGGCCATCTAACCCTCCGCCGGCGCGTGGTGAACCTGGAAGATCATTATATTCTATATTTTTTTTCTTGTTAAACAATATTATTTACTTTAAAAATTATTAGTCAAAAAATCATAAACAATAATAATTGAGGTGATTCACAATGCTCTAAACTCTACTAAAACCTCCTGTTTGGAGTGACCTCCTCATGGCACATTTACCACTCTTAAAATTTCATTAATGATTTGTTCTACATTGATATTTTCGGCCTCAGCCTCGTAGGTTAAGCCAATTCGATGACGCAATACATCTTTGCAAATGCTTCTAACATCTTCAGGAATTACGAAGCCTCTTTTATTTAAGAAGGCATAGGCTTTTGCGGCCAATGCAAGGTTTATACTTGCCCTGGGCGAACCACCAAAACCAATGAGTGGCTTTAATTGAGGCAAATTATATTGATCAGGAAATCGTGTAGCAAATACTATATCCAATATATAGTTCTCCACTTTCTCATCCATGTATACTTGCCTCACCAATTCCTTGGCGTTTAAAATTTCGCTTGTAGATGCCACCGGGTATATTGGGGGAAAACTAAGTCCCAATGTATTTTGGCGAATGATTAGTTGCTCCTCCGATTTTGAAGGATAATCAATTACCACCTTCAGCATAAACCTGTCTACCTGCGCCTCTGGCAACGGGTAGGTTCCCTCCTGCTCTATTGGGTTCTGTGTTGCCAATACCAAAAAGGGTTCATCTAATTTAAAGGTAGTGTCGCCAATGGTTACCTGCCGTTCCTGCATAGCTTCAAGCAGCGCACTTTGCACCTTTGCCGGGGCCCTGTTTATTTCATCAGCCAAAATAAAATTGGAAAATATAGGCCCTTTACGCACGTAAAATTCATTCTTGCCCTGGTTATAAATCATGGTACCAATCACATCGGCTGGTAACAGGTCGGGGGTAAATTGAATGCGGCTGAAATTTGCTTTAATAGACTGTGCCAGCGATTTAATAGCCAGGGTTTTTGCAAGGCCGGGTACACCTTCCAATAAAACATGCCCGTTACTTAAAAGGCCAATCAACAGGCGTTCTATCATGCCGTGCTGGCCAACAATTACTTTACCTAACTCATCATTAATACGGGTTACAAAACCTGCTGCATCGTTTATTTTTTCGTTTAATAATCGGATATCTTCGGCTGTTTGTAGCATAAAAAAAATTTATCCCAAAGTTTTATAGAACCCGGAAATTTTAAATAATAAATTTAGTGACCATAGTAAGCTTGCATCTGCGCCCGCTTTTATAAACCATTTGGCTTAGTGGCGAAAATACGAACAATGCCTTACAAATATTTGGCCGTAAAGAGTATTGAAAAAAAAATCTGTTAAAAACGCTCTAACTTTAATAAAAAATTACAGTATGATAGATCAACAATTAGTTACCACTTCTTACAATTTGGAAGGATACCGGATTACAAAACATTTGGGAGTAATTAGAGGGATTACAGTAAGAAGCAGGAGTGTACTAGGTAATATTGGCGGAAGTGTTCAATCTCTTTTTGGTGGAAAACTTTCTATTTATGTTGAATTGTGTGAAAAAGCAAGAGAAGAGGCGTATGAATTGATGCTGCAACATGCTAATGAAAGAGGAGCAAATGCCATCATTAATATGCGGTATGACGCCAACGACGTAATGCAGGGAATTACTGAAGTACTTGCTTATGGTACTGCGGTGGTCGTTGAAAAAAATTAACGGACATTTATTATTTGCTAACTTAAATATTTCCCTACAATTGGTACTCTTCTTCCCACACCGAAAGCTTTGGGCGAAATGCGAATGATGGGGCAAAACTGGTTTCGCTTGTATTCGTTTAAGTTTACCATTTTTAAAATTCTATCTACCAACGCAGGCTTATATCCCAGGGCCTTTATCTCTTTCGGGCCATGCCGCAGCTCTATATATTGATATAATATTTTGTCTAGTATTTCATAGTCAGGTAAAGAATCAGAATCCTTTTGATCGGGCCGCAGTTCCGCAGACGGCGCTTTGTTTATGATGTTAGCAGGAATAATTTGTCCATTGCGGTTTATATATTTTGCTAAAGAATACACCTGTAATTTGTAGCAATCACCCAATACACCCAGGCCACCTGCCATGTCGCCATATAGTGTACCATACCCCGTAGCAAGTTCGCTTTTATTGGATGTGTTCAATAATATGTATCCAAATTTATTTGCAATGGCCATCAATAAATTTCCTCTTGTACGGCTCTGTATATTTTCCTCAGCAACGCTAAAAGGGAGCCCGTTAAATATTGGTTTCAATTCGTGTAAAAAGGCTGCATAAATATCGGCTATGGGTAATATATCATAAGGATTGCCCAGGTTTTTACTGAGCATTTCAGCATCGCTCACTGAGTGCCCGGTTGAATAAGGCGATGGCATTAACACTGCCCTCACATTGGCGGCGCCCAGGGCTTCGCAGGCAAGTGCAATAGTAACCGCACTGTCTATACCGCCACTGCTGCCAATGATTGCCTTTGAAAATCCCATCTTTAAGAAATAATCTTTAATACTCATTACTATGGCAGCGTACACCTGGTTGATATTTAAATTTTCTTTCAATACCGGTGGAATAATTTCTGCAGGAGTCATACTACTTGCGGGTTCCAAAATGGGCCCTTCAATCATGCCATCATCTGTTAAGATAAAAGATTGCAGCGCGGATTGAAAAGAAGGAAGTTGCCCGCAAAGATTGGCTGCTTTATCAAAAACCAGGGAAGCCCCATCAAAAACAATTTCGGTTTGGCTTCCTGTGGCATTGCAATAAAACATGGGTAATTTATATTTTACCACAGTCGCTTTCACTACCGCTTTTCTGTCTTCATCGTGTGTATAGTCAAATGGCGAGGCCGATATGTTTATCATTATATCAGGCTGGTGTTTCATCAATTCATCCATCGGGCAAATTCTGTACAATGGATTATCTCCGAGGTTCCAGATATCTTCACAAATAGTGATGGCCAATTTCTTTCCTTTAAATT
>JBGSIG010000990.1:0-2221 GCA_041742655.1 Ferruginibacter sp.
ATATTGGTTGAAAAAAAATGGCTTTCGTCAGATAAAAGCTGCATGAAAAAAATACAAAAAAAGTTAAATAAAATTGATTGGCTGAGTGAAAAAAAGGAAATAGACGCTATCAACGAATTTTATGGCGAAGCCATTTATGAGATCAATGAATTTGTAAAAACAGACAATTTCCATTTTGATAATATAGAGGCCGATGTGCATGAACTAAGGCGAAAGCTTCGCTGGTTAAGCATTTACCCGCAAGCGCTACTCGGCAGCATACAAGTGAGTAAAAATAAATCGTTCCCAAAAAAGCTGCAGAAATATCTCACCAAAGAAATAACCAGCTCGCCATTTAACAAGATGCCTGATGCCAATGACAACACATATTTTTTACTGCTGGAACAAAACTATTTTTATTCGCTAAGCTGGATGATTGCTGAATTGGGTAAAATAAAAGACAAAGGCCTGCTTGTTGTTGCGGTTAAAGAAGCACTATTGGAAACAACTAAATTATCTGACATAGACGCTGTTAAAAAGGCGCACAGTTTACTGGGAAGCAAACAACCAAAAATTGATCAGTTGCTTGAGGAAGCAGCAAGCATCTGCAAACTTTATTTTGACGAACAAAATTTGGAAAATTTAGTGGTGGGCATAAGGTCAGTAAAATAGCTTTTTTACACTACTTTTTTGAATAAGAAAAACCAATTGAAGTTCAGGTGTTTATCGGCCCAACCATTATTTTGGCTTGACGTGGTTTTTTTCAACCGGGACGGATACCGTCAGGCCGGTTGCATAAAAACATCCCCGGTAAAATTATCGGGGATTTTCAATTATGCTTTTACTTTCGCAGGAACTTTTTTCTTAACTTTTTTTAATGCAGCATCTACTGCTTTACTTAGTTCATCATACGTTACCTTACCGGTAAACCGTTCTCCGTTTATGAAAAAGGTCGGCACGTCTTTTACGCCACGGTTAATACCTTCACGCATGTCGCCCTGCACCTGCCATCCGTAGGTGGCATTTACCAGTTCATCTAAAAACCTTTTGTTTTGTACGCCTGCTTCCCTGCTGTGCAGCTTTAAACTGGTGGTACCCAGGTTTCTGCGATTTGCAAAAAGTATGTTGTGCATTTCCCAAAACTTTCCATCCTGGGCGGTAGCTACAGAAGCTTCGCCGGCTTTTAAGCTGCGTTGGTGGATATTGGTCATAGGAAAATGGCGAAAATTAAATCTCATTTTTCCTTTGTATTCTTCCAGCAACTGCTTTACCACCTCGTTGGCTTTAGCACAAACCTCACTCTCATACTCGCCAAATTCTTCCAGGGTTACGGGTGCATTGATGTCTCCGACAAAAACGTCCCGAGGTTCAATAATTTCAACTACTTCTTTTTTGAATGCCATAAAATATATAATTTATTTGTATGTCGTAACTCTTAATCACCCAGTTCACAACATTTTACAATAATAACCATTTTCACAGGTAATTGTTCTACGTGTTTTGTAGTAGTTATTCTACAAATCTAATAAAAAAGCCTGCCAAACTGGCTATGGTAAGGAAATGAAGGTAATATTTTTTGTGTTTTCTTTATTGCCGTTCAAATACAATTCACCCACAGTTTATTCACATTATTGAAAATCAATGAGTTACACTTTAAACTTCTTGATTAATAACGTTTTTTTAACCAGCATTAACCTTATTGTCGTTGCTTTTTTGAACCAAAGCCTCATTTCTGAACACCACCACGCCGTCAAAAACATCTACTAAAACCGGCTGGGTTTTGTCTATATCTCCCATCAAGATTCTTTTACTGAACTGATTAACAATCTCTTTTTGAATAAGCCGCTTTAAAGGCCTTGCGCCAAACTGAGGATCATATCCATTTTCGGCAAGATAATCCAGGGTGTAGTCGCTAAACTCTAGTTGTATTCCGTTTTTTGCCACCAGGTCTTTCAAGGTGTTCAACTGAATGGTAATGATCCCTTTTATTTCTTTTTTCATCAATGGCTGAAACATAATTACTTCATCAATTCTGTTTAAGAACTCTGGCCGTATCGTTTGACGCAGTAGGTTCATCACTTCAACCTTTGTAGCTTCAACCACTTCTTCTTTATTTTGCTCGTTTACCTTTTCAAAATTCTCCTGGATAATGGTACTTCCCATATTGCTCGTCATAATAATGATGGTGTTTTTAAAATTCACCACCCGTCCTTTATTATCTGTAAGGCGGCCATCGTCCAAT
>JBGSIG010000991.1:0-9392 GCA_041742655.1 Ferruginibacter sp.
GCTGGTCAACAGCGCCACTTGCAACATTTATTTTTCCAATGATTGGCTTTTTACTGGCTCCTATTTATCCGGCTATTAATTCAGTTATATTAAGTTCGTTGCCAAAAAAGAAACATGCATACATGGCGGGGCTTATTGTAATTTTCTCAGCCCTTGGTGGTACCACAGGATCAATTATTACCGGCAACATTTTCCAGGCCTATGGGGGCCAATCAGCTTTTTATTTTTCGCTTGTTCCTATATCTCTTTTAGTTCTGTTGTTAGTTATTTTTTACCGGGTACAAAAAAAAGTAAATATCCCTGTTGCTGATACATTGTCCGTTTAAGATTTCATCGTACAAATAGTCAAAACATTTTGCAATGGCCAGTAAAGAAATATATGATTTGGAGGAATTTTTTGAAGCTGTGCAACTAAACGCTGTATTTGCAGATGGCAAAACCCTTGTCGATTGTATTCCTAAATTTAACCTGGAAGTAATAGAACAACAATGGCTGGCTCAAAAAGATCAAACCGGTTTTGATCTTACAGCTTTTGTAAAAAATAATTTTGATGAACCACCGATATTTGCCGCTGATTATGAAAGCCAAAAAGATCAGCCTGTTGAAAAAAATATTAAAACCCTTTGGGATGTGCTCACCCGTGTACCCATAAAAGAAAACAGCTCACTCATTAATCTGCCATATACTTATATCGTTCCCGGCGGAAGATTCAGGGAAATTTATTACTGGGATTCTTACTTTACCATGCTTGGCCTGAAACAGCATAACCGGGTAGATCTTATTGAAAGTATGATCAATAATTTCGCATTCCTGCTGCGTACCTATGGGCATATTCCTAATGGAAACCGCAGCTATTATTTAAGCCGCAGCCAGCCTCCTTTTTTTGCCTTGATGGTGAACCTGCTTGCAGCAATAAAAAAGGATGATAATGCATACAGTCAATTTAAAAATGAGCTGGAGCTGGAATATAATTTTTGGCAGTCAGGCTCGCTTGATATCCAGCCGGGCAAAGCAACTGCAAGGGCAGCTAAAATGCCCGATGGAGAATTGCTCAACCGGTATTATGATAACAAGGCAACACCGAGACAGGAGAGTTATGCCGAAGATGTACATGTGGCTACAACAAGTAAAAAGCCTTTTGGCGAAATATTTACTCATTTGAGGGCTGGTGCGGAAAGCGGATGGGATTTTAGCAGCCGCTGGTTTGCAGATGAAAAAAATATCGACACTATCCAAACAACGGATATCATACCGGTTGATTTAAATTGCCTTTTATATTGTTTGGAACAAACCATCGCAAAAGCAAATGCCTTAGCAGGCGATATAAAAATGTCAAAAGAATTTGAGACAAAAGCTGCGAAAAGAAGTGCGGCCATTCAAAAATATTGCTGGAACGGTGAGCAGGGCTTTTTCTTTGATTTTAATTTAATCAACCAGCAACAACAATCCAATATAACCGCTGCGGGATTATTTCCTTTGTTTATCAAAATAGCGACTGCCGGTCAGGCAATGGCAGTTGCAGCACTCACACGCAAATATTTACTAAAGAATGGCGGCATTGTTACTACTATAAACCATACAGGTCAGCAATGGGACGCCCCTAACGGATGGGCACCGCTGCAATGGGTTACTTTTACGGGTTTAGATAATTACGGTCAAAGAGATCTTGCTAAGGAAGTAGCCACACGCTGGGTGTCTCTCAACGAAAAAGTTTTTTATGAAACGGGCAAAATGATGGAGAAATACAATGTAGAAGATATTGATCAGCCTGCGGGAGGAGGTGAATATCCTGGCCAGGATGGCTTTGGCTGGACCAATGGGGTTTACCTTGCACTAAAAGCTAAATTATTGCAATGGCAAAATGAAGATACGGGGCTGCCCCATAATGAACTGAAAACAGGTAACTTGCAATAACAAAGGCAGCTACCTTTATTATTCAATTCCAAATTGAATATACTTAATACTAAAAAGTTTAATTGTTGTACGAATGTCAGATGTAATAACACTTAAAAAAATTTCACAGCTACTTAATATCAGTATTTCTACTGCATCCAGGGCTTTAAAAGATCATCCCGATATTGCAGATGCAACTAAACAAAAAGTGAAAGAGCTGGCAGAAATGCTGGATTATGAACCCAATCCTTATGCCATTCAGTTAAGCACCAGCCACAGCAATATATTTGGCCTGATAGTGCCGGAAGTAAGCAATTTATTTTATACTTCCTTTATAGATGCCGTGGAGGATGAAAGTAGAAAAATTGGCTATACGCTGATTATTCTAAAAACCAATGATGATCCTGCAATTGAGGCCTCACATATTAAGTACTGCAAAAAACACAGGGTAGCCGGCTTGTTTGCTTGTATTACACCCAACGATTCCAATTTTGAACTCTTTCAAAATTTAAGCAAATCAGATATCCCTGTTATTTTCTTTGACAGGGTACCAGACAGCAGCAATTGCAACCGGGTTTGTTTTGCCGATGAAAATGCAGCAACAATTGCAGGGGAAGCCATTCTTAAAAAAAACAGGAAAAAAGTATTAGCTGTTTTTGCGGAGCCTAATATGTCGATAACCCAAAAGCGGGAGAAAGCCTTAAAGCAAGTTTTTCAACAAAATAAAAATGCCCCCGAGTTGGAAATTTATCATACCAACCATTCTGAGAATACCAAGGAGATAATAAAACAAAAGCTGCAGAGTGTTGAAAGGCCGGATACCATTTTTTGCATGACGGACATTATATTATTGAGCGCTATGAAAGCCATACACGAACTAAAGCTTTCAATACCTGATGACGTGGCGGTAATTACTATCAGTAATACTAATTTTTTCCCTAATTTATATTCGCCCGAAATTACTTATGTTGAAACAAGCGGCTACAAATTAGGCGTACTGGCACTTTCAGCCATGATGACCTGCGTAAATGAAGATGCTCCCTACCAGGAATTATATGTTGATTCTTACCTCGTAGAAGGAGGGTCATTGTAACAGGCACACTTCATTTTGTCTTCAGTAAAATGCCAACATCAAACGTTTGCAAGCAGACCGAGAAAGAGTTAACGGAATTCTGTAATTAACTTACTTTTACTGTTTCAGTTAAACGATGCCTGCACATGCTAAAACCCCGTCTAAGTTTTCAGCAAATCATAAATATGAATGTCGGTTTTTTTGGCATTCAATATAGTTTTGGCTTGCAACAAAGTGCTGTAAATCCTATCTACGATTTTTTAGGCGCAAGCCCAGATGAAATTCCATGGCTCAACCTGGCCGGACCACTTACCGGATTAATCATACAACCCATCATTGGTGCGTTAAGCGATAAAACCTGGCACCCAAAATGGGGCCGGAGAACTCCCTATTTTTTTATCGGTGCAATGATATGCAGTATTGCGCTTTTTTTGTTTCCATTCAGCAGCGCTTTATGGATGGCTGCCGGTTTGCTTTGGGTTTTAGATGCGGGCAACAATACTGCAATGGAACCTTACAGGGCCTTTATTGCAGATAAGTTGGATGCAAGCCAACAGCCAACAGGCTTTCAGGCGCAAAGTTTTTTTACCGGCTTCGGACAAACACTGGCCAATGTTTCTTTGTTCATTTTTCCCCTGATATTTATCGGCAAAACCGGCAAGCTCCCTACATGGGTTTTTGCTTCATTTTTTTTAGGTGCTGCCTGTTCAATCGGGTCTGTTTTATGGAGCATTAAAACAACACCTGAAATACCACCAACACCCGGTGAACTGGAAGAAATAAATCAAAGAAATAAAGGAATGCCTTCACCGGTGTTACAGTTTTTTTTATCTATCCTTACAACCGTTATTGCCTACATTGTAATTATACTTTTAATAGTTCCATCTATTTTTATAAAGGGATTGTTTAGGAAAGTACTTACCTACGCAGAGCAGCATCCCTCACTTAAAATTTTGTTTGCACAAAACATCGAAATCATTGATGCCATTTTAAGCATGCCGAAGGTAATGTGGCAACTGGCATTGGTGTATTTATTTCAATGGTATGCCTTGTTTTGCTACTGGCAAAACTCTTCAAAAAGCATTGCCTTATCAGTATACAAAACCACCCCCCAGCAAAATGCGGAGCTCTACGAAAAGGCGGTAAGCTGGACCGGCCTTGTAAATGGCTGGTACAATGTGGTTACTTTTTTATGCGCATTTGGCCTGGTATGGTTCGCAAAAAAATATTCACCAAAAATGGTGCATTTTGGATGTTTGGTTTTAGCAGGAATTGGATTGCTGGCTTTCCCACATATTGAAAATAAATATATCCTTTTTCCGGCAATCACGGGGTTTGGTATTGGCTGGGCCAGTATGATGGGTATTCCTTATTTAATGGTAGTAAGTAATATTCCCAAAGAAAGGTATGGTGTTTATATGGGCATCATTAATATGATGATTGTGATACCGATGTTTATTCAAACAACCAGTTTTGGCTTTATTTTAAAACACTTTTTAAACAGTGATCCCAGGAATGCCATTTCATTTGCAGGTGCATTCCTGTTAATTGCTGCAATGCTAACACTATTGATAAAAAGTGTTAAACCAACCGGAGAAATAAGTATGGGTGCCGGAGGCGGACATTAAAGCAAAATATCTAACCGAAAAAAACAATTTTTATGAAGCTGTTAATAAATATTATTTGCGCAATAATACTGGTAGCGGCTTTAATCCTTTCTTGTAACACCGCGGATAAAAAAAGTGAATCCGTCGCTTCTGTTAATGATTCCACAGATCGTAAATGGTGGAAGGAAGCTGTGGTGTATCAAATATATCCCCGCAGTTTTAAAGACGGCGATGGCGATGGTATTGGCGATTTAAAAGGAATCATTTCAAAACTGGATTATATTAAAAGTCTCGGTATTGATGCTGTCTGGTTAAACCCCATCTACAGTTCTCCCAATGATGACAATGGTTATGATGTCAGCGACTATCGCGGCATAATGAAAGACTTTGGCACCATGGAAGACTTCGACTCCCTGTTACATGGATTACACGAAAGAGGAATCAAAGTGATAATGGATTTTGTTTTAAACCACAGCAGCGACGAACACGAATGGTTTAAAGAAAGCCGAAGCTCAAGAACAAGCCCTTATCGTAATTACTATCATTGGTGGGACAAAGAACGAGGCACGCCACCACCGAGATATAGCTTGTTTGATGTAAACCATGATGCCTGGAAATATGATAGCCTTACCAATGCATATTACCTGCATTATTTTTCCCGTAAACAACCCGATTTGAATTGGGAAAATCCAGCACTTCGACGGGAAGTATTTGATGTAATGAAATTTTGGGCTGATAAAGGAATTGACGGTTTCAGGCTGGATGCATTTCAGTTTTCAGCAAAAGATACTTCGTTCCCTGCATTTCCCGCTGGGTACGAAAAAAACTTTATGCTGTACTATGCCATCGGGCCCCATTTACATGATTACTTAAACGAAATGAATCAACAAATTTTTAGCAAATATGATGTGATGAGTGTGGCGGAAGGGGCTGGCAATTCATTTGAAGATGCTCATAACCTGGTGGATGCAGACCGCAACGAACTTAACATGGCTTATGCATTTGAAGGAGTAGATATTGCTAAACCCGGAGGATACAGTTTATTACACTTTAAAGAAGTGTTTAGCCGCTGGGATAGCGCATTTGCCGAAAAAGGGTGGCTGGCAATTTTTCTCGCCAATCACGACCAGGCCAGGTTGGTGAGCAGATTTGGAAATGACAGCGCAGCTTTTAGAGCAGCTTCATCGAAAATGCTCAACACATTTATTCTCACAATGCGTGGCACACCATTTTGCTATTATGGCGATGAACTAGGCATGACCAATGCCGGGCTTAATAAAATAGAAGAATTTAAAGACGTACCCACACTAAATGAGTACAAGTATCAAAAAAGTATAGGAGCAGATATGCAAAAATTTATGAAAGAAATTGCATTCAGCAGCCGTGAAAATGGCCGTACTCCCATGCAATGGGATAGTACAGAAAACGCAGGCTTTACCGCAGGCATTCCATGGTTTAGGGTAAATCCCAATTATACTTCCATCTGCGTTGCATTGCAGGAAAATGATCCCAATAGTTGCCTTAATTATTTCAGAAAAATGGTAAAGTTGCGAAAAGAAAACCTGGCGTTGGTTTACGGGAAATATTCATTGCTTGATAAAGACAACCCCGATGTGTATGCCTATACCCGGGAATTAAACGGTAAGAAGTTTTTAATACTGCTGAACTTTAAAAGCAAAGCATCAACTGTAAATACGGGCATTGACTTTAGTAGGGCAAAAGTTCTATTAAATAATTATGGCAGTGTAACAGCCAGTGAAACATTACAGCCTTATGAAGCAGTTGTAATCGAATTGTGATAAGAAATAAAAAGGCTGGCTCAATTGTTATCGGCGGCAAATGATTTTGATATTTTATTGCCGTGGGCAAAAAGAATGATACAGTAAAAAAGTTTTGTATTCTAAAATATAGATAAACCAATAAAACATTGATATGAGCAAAATACTTTGTGTTGGAGAAGCCCTGATAGATATGATTTGTACAGATAAAGGCAAATCGCTTTCTGAGGGGAATAACTTTTTGAAAAAGGCCGGCGGCGCACCAACGAATGTAGCGGCGGCAATTGCGGCCTTAGGAGGCAACGTGGAATTAGCCGCCAAGATTGGAGTCGATCCGTTTGGAAAGCATTTGATAGAAGTAATGCACGAATTTGGAGTGTCTACGAAATGGATGTTGCAGGACGAAAACTATTTCACCACATTTGCCTTCGTTTCATTGATGGAAAGCGGAGAGCGGGATTTCTATTTTAACCGGGGTGCTGACGGACAATTAAGCCGACAGGAGGTGGAAAACATTCCGCTGGATGAATTTTCAATTATTCATTTCGGTTCCGCTACAGGCTTTTTACCCGGCCCGTTGCAGTCAGCCTACCAAAGCCTGCTGCAAAAAGCACTTACGAAAAATATATTTATCAGCTTTGATCCCAACTACAGGCACCTGCTCTTTAAAGATAACACCAAATCTTTTACTGATCAGTCATGGAATTTCTTGGAGTGTTGTCATTTCTTTAAAGTGAGCGACGAGGAAGCAATACTTATTACGGGTGAATCAACATTAGCCGATGCGGTGGCTAAATTGTTGCAAAAAACAAAGGGAGTCTTTGCGATCACTCTTGGCAAAGATGGCACTATGTTGGGGTTAAATAATAAAACAGTTATAGTTCCCAGCATACCCGTAAAACCTGTAGACACCACTGGTGCGGGGGATGCATTTGTTGGTGCATTATTGTACCTGCTCGGTGATAAATCATTGGAACAAATAAAAGCACTATCTGAAGAAGAATGGTATCGTTTAATCATTAACGCCAATAAGGCCGGGGCCAGAACCTGCGAATACCTTGGAGCAATGGAGGCTTTTAAGCATTTAAGTAAAGATATATTTGGCCCCCTGTCCTCCGCCGCGGCGGAGAACTTAGGACAGGTGAATATTTAATCGTTGCATACTCTTTTAATTTTATTGATGAAATTGAAAAAAAGTCCAGCGATATTTTTTATAAAGATTAGTAGCAAACCCATTGAATTACTCCCCGGCACATCGTACTGACCTTTTACCGGGAATGGATTGTGGCAAAAATAAAATTTATGTACGATTATCAACTCCATCAAAAAATTAAGAAGGCACTCTTAAAATTGAAGATTGGTAAAACAGAAGAAGACCTGACATTTTATAGCAGGTTAATTGCCAATGCGTCGGTTATTAAATCGTTGTATGATGAATTGTATCACCAACATCCGGAAGCAATTTCACATTTTGAGTTGTTGATAACCGCACTTGGTGCAGCACATAAAAAACGAAATGCAGGGTTAAAAAAAAGAGATGCATTAAAAGCCGAGAAGGGCCTTTGGTTTTTAAGCAACGAAATTACGGGGATGAGTTTGTATGTAGATAATTTTTGTGGTAACCTTAGGAGCCTCGGTGATAAACTGGATTATTTTAAAAAACTGGGTGTGAATTTTCTTCACCTGATGCCTTTGTTTGAAAGCCCGGAAGGCGAAAGTGACGGTGGATATGCTGTATCCAATTACAAAAAAGTAGATGACCGTTTTGGCAGTTTGGAAGATTTAAAAGCAGTGCAGGAAAAATTCAATGAAGCAGATATGCACCTGATGATTGATATTGTGCTGAACCACACTTCGCATAAACATGATTGGGCCCTGAAAGCAACAGCCGGAGATAAAAAATACCAGGATTACTTTTACATGTATGATGACCGGACTATACCGGATGCGTTTGAAGTGGCCATGCCGGACATTTTTCCTGACGCCGCGCCGGGTAATTTTACTTTTATACCGGAATGTAATAAATGGGTGATGACCGTTTTTCATAATTATCAATGGGATTTGAATTTTACAAACCCTGCTGTTTTTGTTGAAATGCTGGAGATAATGCTTTTTTATGCCAACATCGGCGTAGATGTTTTGCGCATAGATGCGCCCGCATTTATTTGGAAACAAGCGGGTACAAGCTGCCAGAATTTGCCTAAGGCGCACACCTTATTGCGCTTAATAAAACAATGTGTACTGGTAGCCTCACCAGGCATGGCATTGCTGGGTGAAGCCATCGTGGCGCCAACTGAAATAATGAATTATTTTGGCACAGGAACCTTCACTGCTAAAGAATGTGACTTTGCATATAATGCAACCCAAATGGCATTACAGTGGGATGCGTTGGCCACCGGCGATACCCGGGTAATGCTGGCCGCACAACATGAATTATTGAAAAAACCTTACGGTACTTCATGGATAACTTACACCCGTTGCCACGACGACATTGGTTTAGGTTATGATGACTACATGATTCAGCAGGCATCTTTTGACCCCTACCAACATCGTACATTTTTAAAAAATTTTTATTCAGGCAATTCCGCAGCTTCATACGCAACGGGTGCCTTGTTTTCTGTAAACCCAAAAACGCAGGATGCAAGAATCAGCGGCACGCTGGCTTCTTTGTGTGGGCTTGAAAAAGCAATTGCAAATGACAACGAAAAAGAAATTATAACTGCCATCGACAGGATAATTCTTATGCAGGCCTGCAGTTTTTTTATTGGAGGTTTGCCAATGATATTCTACGGCGACGAGGTTGGATGCACCAATGATTACAGTTATTTAAACAACCCGTCAAAAAGTTATGACAACCGGTGGATGCACAGGCCGGCAATAGACTGGGCAAAAAATAGTAATATAGAAACAGCGGGTAGCGTGGAACAAAGAATTTTTTCGGCCATTCAACAATTAATAAATATCCGAAAAAAATTACCGATGCTGGCTGATTACAGTAACCTTACCTGGCTCTCGCCCTACAATATTCATGTTGCCGGTTTC
>JBGSIG010000992.1:0-7252 GCA_041742655.1 Ferruginibacter sp.
AAAGCGTTGGAGTATAAAAAAAATCCATTTGCCAACAGGAATCTTGGCGCAGATAAGCGAATAGGCTTACTATTTTTAAACCCAAGTTTAAGAACGCGGTTAAGTACACAGGTTGCTGCAAAAAATTTGGGCATGGAGGCGATAGTGTTTAATGTAGATAAAGAAGGCTGGGCACTGGAGTTTGAAGAAGGTGCCATCATGAGTGGCCATACTGTAGAGCATGTAAAAGATGCCGCACCAATATTGGGACAGTACTTTGATATTTTGTGTATTCGTACTTTTCCATCTTTAAAAAACAGGGAAGATGATTACAGTGAATTGGTGATGAATTCTTTTGTGCAATATGCTGGTGTGCCAATAATTAGTCTCGAAAGTGCAACGCTACATCCTTTACAATCATTAACAGATATACTCACTATTAAAGAAACTTTTACGGTAGCACGAAAGCCTAAAATTGTGCTGACCTGGGCTCCGCATGTAAAGCCATTGCCGCAGTGTGTTGCCAATTCGTTTGCACAGTGGGTAAATGCATGGGGCGCTGCTGATTTCGTGATCACTCATCCCGAAGATTATGAATTGAGTGACAAGTATACCAAGGCTGCAACCATCATTACCAATCAAAATGAGGCGTTGATAGATGCAGATTACGTGTATGTAAAAAACTGGAGTACTTACGAGGATTATGGAAAGATTTATAGTAATGATCCTGCCTGGATGCTAACTGAAGAAAAATTAAAATTAACGAACAATGCCAAAGTAATGCATTGTTTACCTGTGAGAAGAAATATTGAATTAAGCGATGAAATTTTGGACAGTGAAAATAGTCTGGTTACAAAGCAGGCCGGTAATAGGGTTTGGGCCGCACAAGCAGTGATAAGTGAAATATTAAACGGAATTTGATGGATCAACTCTTCGTAATAAAAATAGGCGGCAACGTAATTGATGATGTAGAAAATCTTTCTGCATTTTTAGAAAAATTTGCTGCTATCAATGCAAAAAAAATATTGGTACATGGCGGAGGTAAAATTGCTACTAAAATCGGGGAACAGTTAGGTATTCACTCAAATTATATAAATGGGCGGAGAATTACCGATGAAGCAACAATAGACCTTGTAACCATGGTGTATGGAGGATTAGTCAATAAAAAGATCGTTGCTAAACTACAGTCATTATATTGTGATGCTATTGGTTTAACAGGTGCAGATGCAAACATCATTCCCGCAATAAAACGCCCGGTAAAAGATATTGATTACGGATTTGCAGGAGATGTATTGCAAGAGAAAATGGCAACAAAGAATTTGAAGGTTTTATTGAATAATAATTTTACATTGGTGGTTGCGCCGCTAACCCATGACGGCAAGGGACAAATGTTAAATACAAATGCCGATACTATTGCATCTTCACTGGCAGTAGCTTTATCAAAAAGTTACGACGTAAGATTGATCTACTGTTTTGAAAAGAATGGCGTGTTGGAAAATGTAGAAGACGACGATTCGGTGATTACACTGATAACGAAGGAAAAATACCAGCAGCTATTAAAAGATAAAAAATTATTCGATGGGATATTACCCAAAATTGACAACGCATTTGCAGCAATAAATAATGGCGTAAAGGAAGTGCTGATAGGCCATGCAAACGACCTCCTGCAGAATGTTACACCCAATACAAAAGGAACTTTAATAAAATGATGACAACAAAAGAATTATTTGACGAGGCAGTACAATTGCTAAAGCAATTGATTTCGACACCTTCTTTTTCGAAGGAAGAAAATGACACGGCGGAAATTATTTGTACTTTTTTTAAAAAACACGATGTTCCTTTTTCAAGAGTAGGTAATAATATCTACGCAAAAAATAAGCAGTACGATGTTAATAAACCGTCTATCTTATTAAATTCTCACCACGATACAGTGTTGCCCAATAAGGGTTATACCATGGATCCTTTTACACCCGTGGAAAAGGACGGTAAACTTTTTGGGTTGGGTAGCAATGATGCTGGTGGTTGCCTTGTGTCATTGATGGCTACTTTTTTGCATTTTTATAATCAACCGCATACCACACACAATGTTGTATTTGCAGCAAGTGCCGAAGAAGAGATCAGTGGTGTAAATGGTATTGAACTGGTATTGCCTTTTTTAGGCAATATCGATTTTGGAATTGTTGGTGAACCCACAAAATTAGAAATGGCTGTGGCCGAAAGAGGTTTAATGGTAATTGATTGCCTGGCAACTGGCAGGGCAGGCCACGCCGCACGCAATGAAGGGGAAAATGCATTGTACAAGGCGGTCGATGATATTAATTGGATACGCAGTTATAAGTTCGACAAGGTGAGCGATCTGCTGGGCGATTCACGGTTAACCGTTACCGTTATTGATACTGATAATAAGCAACACAATGTGGTACCGGCTCAGTGCAAATTTGTGATAGATGTTAGGGTTAATGAATTGTACACCTTTGATGAAATTTTAGCGGCTTTAAAAGCAAACCTTAAAAGCCAGTTCAAACCCCGGACTACCCGGATGAAATCAACATCGATAGCTTTGGATCATCCATTGGTGTTGGCAGGTTTACAATTGGGAAAGGGATATTATGGTTCACCCACAACATCTGATAAAGCTTTAATGCCTTTCCCTACATTAAAAATGGGTCCCGGTGATAGCGCCAGGAGCCATACGGCGGATGAGTTTATCTATTTGAAAGAAATAGAAGATGGAATAGCCACATATATAAAGATGGTAGAACAGATTTTATAAAATTACTTGGTGATCGGCAGCAATGAACTAAGACAAAAAAATAGTGTAATGAAACTCTGGCAAAAAGATAAAGCATCATTAAAAGAAGTGGAGAAATTTACTGTTGGCAACGACAGGGAGCTGGATATTTACCTGGCACCTTTTGATGTGTTGGGTTCATTGGCACATACAAAAATGCTGGAGTCTGTCGGTTTATTGAGCAAGGATGAGTTGACTGTTTTAGAAGTTGAACTTAAAAATATTTATCAGCAAATCAACAAAGGCAATTTTACATTAAATGAAGATGTAGAAGATATTCATTCACAGGTAGAATTGATGCTGACAGAAAAATTAGGCGATATTGGAAAAAAAATTCACAGCGCAAGAAGCAGGAACGACCAGGTTTTAGTTGACCTGAAATTATATTTGCGTAGCGAAATTGAAAAGCTGGTGCATAACACCAAAGAATTTTTTGAACTGTTGATTTTACAAAGCGAAAAATATAAAGATGATCTTTTGCCCGGCTATACACATTTGCAACTCGCCATGCCATCTTCGTTTGGGCTATGGTTTGGCGCGTACGCAGAAAGCCTCGTGGATGACATGGTAACATTGGAAGCAGCGTATAAAATCGTTAACAAAAACCCTTTGGGATCTGCAGCAGGCTATGGTTCTTCTTTTCCTATCAACCGTAAAATGACCACCACTTTGCTGGGCTTTGATGATTTAAATTATAATGTGGTGTATGCACAAATGGGCCGGGGCAAAACAGAACGCATTGTCGCCGGTGCATTGGCAAATATCGCCGCTACACTTTCTAAAATGAGTATGGATGCCTGCCTATATTTAAATCAAAATTTTGCCTTTATTAGTTTTCCTGACGAATTAACTACAGGCAGCAGCATTATGCCGCACAAAAAAAATCCGGATGTATTTGAATTGATTCGATCGCATTGTAACCGCATACAGGCTCTGCCGAACGAGATAATGCTAATGACCACCAACCTGCCATCAGGGTATCAAAGAGATTTACAATTATTAAAAGAACACATCATTCCGGCGTTTGAGAATCTGCATACTTGCATGCAAATGGCCGGTCTTATGTTGAGCAATATACAGGTAAACAAAGAGCTGCTAAACGATGAGAAATATAAATATCTTTTTAGTGTGGAAGAAGTAAATAAACTCGTTTTACAAGGCATGGCTTTTAGAGATGCTTATAAAAAAGTGGGACTGGAAATTGAAGCAGGCAATTTTACCTACACGCCCACCACAGCCCACACCCACGAAGGTTCTATCGGTAATTTGTGCAATGATGAGATAAAGCGAATGATGGACAATATTATTCAAAAATATAATTTTGAAAAAGTACATGCCGCTATAAAAAATTTGCTTCAGTAAAATAAAGATGGTATTAGCTATTTTTTGGAAGCATTTCTACCCTTTACATAAACACTGCATTTAGGCCATTGCCAATAAATAAAAATATATTACCGATACCTTAAAAGGTATTTCGGCACGCTTTTTATATACAAGCGGTGACGCATTGAAGCAATTAAAACTGTAATTTGCTCAATCAAAATAAACAAGGAAAAAAATCGTTATATATTTCCTTTTTCTTATGAGGCACTAAAAAATAAATTATGGCCAACGCCATCCCCAAAAAACGAATTGCATTATTTGGCTCTACCGGTTCCATAGGTTCGCAGGCACTGGAGGTAATTCGTGCCAACCATGAATTCTTTGAGGTAGAAATTCTTACAGCACAAAGCAATGATGAATTACTGGTTAAGCAGGCGTTGGAATTTAAGCCCAATGCGGTTGTTATTGGAGATGAAATAAAATATGAGCATGTAAAAAAGGCATTGGCAGGCACAGACATAAAAGTTTTTGCCGGGGAAAAAGCCCTGGAAGAAGTTGCAGATTTCGACAGTTATGATATGATGCTGGCGGGTATTGTAGGTTTTGCAGGTTTAAAACCCACATTAAAGGCGGTAGAAAAGGGCAAGGCTGTAGGGCTGGCCAATAAAGAAACCCTTGTAGTTGCCGGAGATATAGTAATGAATAAAGCTACAGCAAGCCGTGCGCCAGTTATCCCAGTTGATAGTGAACATTCGGCCATTTTTCAATGCTTGTTGGGCGAAGGGAGAAACAAAATAGAAAAGATAATTCTAACTGCAAGCGGCGGCCCTTTTATTGGCAAAAAACCTAACTTTTTGGTGAATGTAAAAAGGGAACACGCCCTGCAACATCCTAACTGGAACATGGGTGCTAAAATCAGCATCGATTCTGCAACCCTTATGAATAAAGGGCTGGAGATGATTGAAGCCAAATGGTTGTTCAATTTACATCCAGACCAGGTTCAGGTGTTGGTACATCCTCAAAGCATAGTGCATAGCATGGTACAGTTTGAGGACGGCAGTATAAAGGCACAGATGGGATTGCCTGATATGAAGTTGCCGATACAATATGCAATGGCTTTTCCGCAACGTATTAAAAATAATTTCCCAAGGCTTGAATTTAGAAAATACCCCTCGCTGACTTTTGAGGAGCCGGATGTTAAAACTTTCAGAAATTTAGCATTGGCAACGGAGGCATTGTACAAAGGCGGCAATATGCCATGCCTGCTAAATGCCGCCAACGAAATAGCAGTCTGGGCCTTTCTGCGCAATAGAATAGGCTTTTTAGATATTACAGCCGTTGTTGAACAAACGATGGAAAAAGTTGCTTTTGTAGAAAAGCCAACACTGGAAGAATATTTTGAAAGCGACGGCGAAGCCCGTAATTTTGCGGCTTCTTTAATAAAGATGTAACCCCATCTTCGCAGGAAGAGTTTGACCAGTTTGCATTTTATTATCTAACATTTTTTTACAATATAAATTACTACCCGCTTGGGCGGGAGGGGGCATATGACAATTTTAGCTATTAACTGGATTAGTGTAGGTTCAAAAACGCTGCAACTATTATTATCCCTTTCTATACTCGTTATCTTACACGAATTTGGCCATTATATTACTGCAAAGTGGTTTAAATGCCGGGTTGAAAAATTTTATCTTTTTTTTGATCCCTGGTTTTCTATCGTAAAAAAGAAAGTTGGAGATACCGTATATGGCATTGGCTGGTTGCCATTGGGCGGCTATGTAAAAATTTCGGGCATGGTAGATGAAAGTATGGATAAAGATGCCATGAAACTTCCGCCACAACCATGGGAATTTAGAAGCAAACCGGCATGGCAGAGATTGATAATAATGTTAGGCGGTGTCACCGTAAATGTGCTGTTGGCTTTCTTTATTTATGCTATGATACTTTTTGTTTGGGGCGAACAGAAAATTGTAAACAGCTCTTTAAAAAATGGTATTTATTGTGCAGATAGTTTGTTGTTTAAATTTGGATTGAACAATGGAGATAAAATAATTGCCATAAATGGGGAAGCTATAAAATATTTTGATGATGTACCGGCGAAACTGATTACAGCTTCCAATGTAACGGTTGAACAAAACGGGCAGCAAAAAGTAATTCCTATGCCCGTGGATCTTATTGGGCAATTGGTAGAAAAGAAAAAGCAGGGCGTTGGTTTTATTGAGCCCAGGAGGGAGGCGATAGTAGGGGATATGTCTGATAAAATGTTCGACACCAGCTATGCAAAAAAGGCCGGCTTGCAACCAATGGATAAAATAATTTCTATAGATAGTGTGCCGGTAAATTTTGTGGATGAAATAGGTAACCTGGTTGAGAAAAATAAAAATGGAACTGTACAAATTGCAATAGAAAGAGGCGGACAAAAAATGGGCTTGCAAAGCAGGGTTAACAGTGAGGGTAAAATTGGTTTACCCTGGATTGGCTATGAACAAATGGATAGCCTGGGTTTAATAAAAGTAGAAAAAAGAAAATACTCTTTACTCGAATCTTTTCCGGCAGGCGTTGCTAAAACATGGGATAAACTTACAGGCTATGTAGACCAGTTTAAAAAAATGACGAATCCAAAGACCGGTGCCTATAAAGGTGTGGGTGGGTTTAAAACAATTGGATCTATATTTCCGACACCGTGGGATTGGGAAAGCTTTTGGAGCATCACCGCTTTTTTATCTGTTATTTTGGCTTTTATGAATTTGTTACCCATACCGGCATTAGATGGCGGGCACGTATTATTTACCCTGGGTGAAATGATAACGGGCCGTAAGCCAAGTGATAAATTTTTAGAGTATGCCCAAATAGCAGGAATGATATTTTTATTAGGACTGATGCTGTATGCAAATGGCAATGATTGGTTTGGATGGGGAAGAAGTAAGTAGCGTTGTAAAGTTGATAAAGTATATAAGGTTTATAAAGTAAATGAGAAAGCTGTGAAAAAGCTTTCTCTTTTTTTGTTTGACGAATTGTAATTATTTGATGTTGACTAAACCGTTAAGTAAATTTTACACTGAAATAAAACAATACTCTTTAATTATCATAAATCAGGGATCAAAAATCAGATATCCGACATTTCTTATAGTTCTATGCCTATTTTCTTCATCAGTATAG
>JBGSIG010000993.1:0-1737 GCA_041742655.1 Ferruginibacter sp.
TATTTAAACCATATTGTGCAATAGCTGGCCGGTTGTATTTAATAACAATTTGTGGCATGCCGGTTACAGACTCTACATACAAACCGCTACTGCCTTTTACCGTATTGCAGATGTCGCCTAATTTTTTTGCATACAATGCCAGTGTATCTAAATTCTCACCAAATATTTTGCAAACAACATCCTGCCTTGCGCCGGACATTAATTCATTAAAGCGCATAGCTACCGGAAATTGAAATCCAAATGTAACACCCGGTACCGCTTCAAGTTCCGCGGTCATTTTTGCTTCCAATTCTTCATAGGTTTTGGCAGATGTCCACATGCTTTTATCTTTTAAAATAATCATCATATCTGTAGCATCTATGGGCATAGGGTCGGTTGGTATTTCACTGCTACCTGTTTTACCTACCACCTTTTCTACTTCAGGAAATTTTTCTAAAATGATTTTTGAAGCCTTTGAAACTGCGTCAATGGAGGTGTTTAAACTGCTGCCGGGTAACACCCTTGTTTCTACCGCAAAATCACCTTCAGGTAAAGCTGGAATAAATTCGCCGCCCAATTGAAGTAAAATAAAAACTGACAATACAAACAATGCAACAACAGAGGCCATAATTATTTTCGGAATACTCAATACCTTTTCTAATGTTTGCTGATACACCCGTTCCAAGTATGCCATCATTTTATCAGACAGAGTGCTTTTATGCGAGATTTTTTTACTGAGAAATAAAGTACTCATCATTGGAATATAAGTGAGCGACAAGATGAATGCTCCCAATAATGCAAAGGCAACCGTTTGTGCCATGGGTTTAAACATTTTTCCTTCAATACCCTGTAAAGTAAAAATGGGCAGGTAAACAATCAGTATAATAATTTGCCCAAATACTGCACTGTTCATCATCCGGCTAGCTGAGTGTTTTACTTCAGTATCCATTTCCGTTTGAGATAATTTATTAAGGTTATTAAATTTGTTGCTTTTTGACAACTGGTGCATAACAGCCTCTACAATAATTACTGCACCATCTACAATTAACCCAAAATCCAAGGCACCCAAACTCATCAGGTTGCCGCTTACCCCAAATAAGTTCATCATAATTATAGCAAACAACATCGACAGCGGAATTACAGATGCTACCAATAGCCCCGCACGGAAATTTCCCAGAAACAACACCAATACAAATATTACTATCAACGCACCTTCCAGTAGATTTTTAGAAACGGTGCTGATAGAATTTTTTACCATTTTTGTGCGGTCGAGAAAAGGGTCAATCAGTACACCTTCAGGTAATGTTTTTTGAATTTGCAATATTCTTTCTTTGATGTTTTTAATTACCTCATTGCTATTGGCTCCTTTCAGCATCATCACTACTGCGCCTGAAACCTGTTCCCTGCCATTGAAGGTCATGGCGCCATACCTGGTAGCACTACCTAACCTCACGTCAGCCACATTACGTATCAAAAGCGGAGTTCCATCGGAAAGATTTTTTACCACAATATTTTCTATGTCGTTAAAAGAACCTGCCAAACCTTCACTTCGAATAAATAAAGCTGTGGGGCCTTTTTCTATGTAGGCGCCGCCAGTATTTTGATTATTGTTTTCGAGCGAGGAAAAAATATCATTGATGGTGATATTATTTGCCATCAGTTTGGCAGGGTCAACTGCTATTTCATATTGTTTTAACAATCCGCCAAAACTGGCTACGTCAGCAACACCTTGCACACCCAATAGCTGGCGGCGAACAA
>JBGSIG010000994.1:0-3985 GCA_041742655.1 Ferruginibacter sp.
AGCTATTGTCAATAGTCATCAAAACCTAATTTCCATTGAAATTGGAGTTATAATTTTGGGCGTTTTTTGCAGCCGGAAACAGGCAACAAAAAAGGATACCAACCCAAAATCGAATTTTTAAAAAATTTTCCGCAATCAGACGAAAAATTTCTAAACAACTGGCTGCTTCATGCTCAGCAACATCAACAACAACAAATTAGCAGGTTCGGGCTGCATAAATTGCGCAGTGGCATATCCCCGGCAATTCATGTGGATCATCATGGATTTATTCCATAAAAAAGAAGAAGCATTTGGCAGATGGGTTGCACTTTTAAAATCCAGCCTTTTCCCATCATTCTTACTATCAACTAGCATGTTTGAAATTTATTTTAAGTATCAATTGATGTTGTTAAATACAAGACTATAGATTAGTCTCTGATTTTTTTTCTTTCAATTTTTTGGGGCCAATCTTTTAGATTGGCTTAGACAAATACAGCATTATTCCCCTGAATTAAAATGTACAACTATCTCACAAGCAAAACCATCAAATTTGGTAATTTTTGAACACAAAAGTTTATAGCCCTGGTTACTCATTTCAGGTTCTGGTTGTTCAGCAGAAACCACTTCAAAAACTGCGCTTGCTGGTTGCATTATTGTAACCTGTATTTTTTTACCCTCCATACTAAGCGTAGCTTTATTGCCAGAAACCACTAAGTCGGCTGCAGTAAGCATTTGCCATTGTACTGATTGTAATGATGGTTTTCCTTCAATCTTATCGCTGATCGTTAACCCACTTTCCCCATTCAGCTTAAACGTTCTTAATACAGAATTGGCATGGTCTGCATATGCTTCTGAAAGATCAACCACTGCCACAGGTTGTTGCGTATTTGTATCAAACTCAATAACACTTGCTTTGGCGCCAGCATGTTGAACATCGTTATTTAATAACAGGGTATTATGAGATCTTGTATTTAATCTAAAATATTGCCATCTTTCACCACCTACGGTTCTATCAAAATATTTTGGCAGGTCGTAGTTATCACGGCCTAAATCTGATGCCCATCTGACACCATCATAATCCAGTACGAATGTCCCCATATCAAGATGGGCATGGTCAGCCAGATTATATCCTCCTTTGAATGCAACGGAGATTGATTTATTATCCCAGGCTCTACGCATATACCCCGCATTAATGCCGCCAAACAATCTGTTTAGTGGTAATGGTTTCGCTGTGCTTATTGCTGGTGAATACCATACCAGATTAAATGCATCAAAAGATTGCCTTTTGTCAATAGATATTTGCAGCAGCCTATTATTTTCATTGATGCTTGAGGGTATATTAAAATGACTACCCAACCAAAACAAAGCGGGGTACGCCTTGTGGGTATCATCCGGATCTCCGTCAGCAAAGTTGAACTGTCTGCCACTGTTTCCTCTATTGTAAATGGGGAAGAGACCTGTTTTATCGAATCCGGGCGTTTTTGATAAATTATAATCGTTACCCGTATTGGTTAATAATGCCTCTACCAATAATACACTATACCAGGTGGTGTAGGCCCAATAATCGGGGCCGCCCTCCCACCCACCTTCTTTGCCGTAGCTATTAAAAGCAATGGGTAAAAATTTTTCGGTAGCATCAAATACTTTTTTGCTCAATGCCGGGTCTTCATCAGCAATTGATAATGCTCCAATAATGAGACCTCCATTACACACTTGATTCCAGTTAAATTTATGCCCTGCCCACCAGATGTTTTGTGCATGAAGTTCTACGCCTATCTGTAGGCCTTTTTCCACCAATGCTTTCCTGATAACATTTTTTTCTTCTTCTGTGAATACATGAAAAAGCCAATCATAACCTATGGCAAAAGCCGTGATCAATTCAGCAGTATCCAGGAAATGGTCTTTATTCCAATGCGGAAAATTAGCTGCAGAAATAAGCTCTGCGATAGCCCGTGATACATATTTTTTTTTATTGGTGAGATGAAACGCCAAAGCCAGCGTTGTTATACGTGAATGAATTTCCTGGCAATTCTTTAACATACGTGGCCCTTCAATTTTAAACTCTACTGTTTGGTGGTTTATTAAACCATCGGCCCTACTCAGCAAAGTATCAGACATCAAACGAAAAAAATGATCGTTTTTCACCTGCTCTTTCATTTTGCTAATCTTGGCCTGATTGATAAATAACCGCGGATGCTGTGCATTTAATAACATTGTCATACTTATTTTTTTTAATTGTTTATTTTGCGATTCTATAGAAAATATATAACTGATGTTTTTTTTGCGGGCTATACTCCGTGTAATTTTAGATCGAAATGACAGGCTGACTTCTGCCCGTTTTCAAATTCCCGCATCGGTGGATATTCCTTTTTACAAATGTCTTTAGCGTAAGGACAACGAGGATGAAAATAACAGCCAGACGGAAGGTTCGACGCATCGGCAACAGCGCCTGGCATAATAGCATCCAATTTGGTTTTAATAAAAGTTTTCGGGATAAGCGCAATCAATCCTTCAGAGTAAGGGTGCTTTGGATTTTTAAAAATATCTTCACTTCTGCCGATTTCAACAATTTTACCAACATACATTACTGCTAGTTTATCACACATATATCTTACTACACTTAAGTCGTGTGCGATAAATATAAACGTAAGGTCCAGCGTTGATTGAAGTTCTTTCAGCAGGTTCATAATTTGTGCCTGTACAGAAACATCCAATGCCGAAACAGGTTCATCAGCAATAACCAAATGTGGTTTTGTAACCAGTGCTCTGGCAATACCAACTCTCTGTCTTTGGCCACCACTAAAGGCATGTGGGTACCGGTTCATATAATCGGAGCTTAAACCCACTTTCTTTAAAATGTCAGATATCGCATTCTTGTAATCGATATTTTCTTTCATTCCTAAAGCCCTGAGCGGTTCGCCTACAATATGTTCAATGGTCATGCGGGGATCTAGCGAAGAGTAGGGATCTTGGAAAACCATTTGAATTTTTTTTCTCAATGGCCTCATTTGTTTTTTTGTAATTAAAGTAATGTCAATCTTGTCATTTTCATAATCATGGAAAATAATGGAGCCAGAAGTTTCTTCAATAAGTTTTACAATCATTCTACCTGTAGTAGTTTTTCCACAGCCACTTTCACCAACTAAACCAAAAGTTGTACCCTTATATACTTCAAAACTTACCCTGTCAACTGCTTTGATAACCCCTTCAGATTTATTAAAGAAGCCACTTTGCACGGGAAAGTTTTTACTTAAATCCTTCACTTCCAGTAAGGGTCTATTTTTTTCTTGTTCCATGTTTTTAACTATTCTTTATTGTTATATAAATGACATGCAACATTGATGTTAGGTTCTAATTCAATTAATTCAGGTTTAACAACATCGCATACACCTTTCATAAATTTAGTGCACCTTGGATGAAATTTACAGCCTTGAGGATGGTTATACGGATCGGGTATATTGCCTTGAATAACCGTTGTTATTTGTTCGTCATGACTTTTATCAATCCTTGGTACGGCATTAAGCAAAGCCTCAGTATAAGGATGTTTAGGTGAAGTGAATAGAACGGAAACAGGTGCCTTTTCAACAACTTCTCCAAGATACATAACAGCTACATCATCAGCGATATTAAAAACGACACCCAAATTATGTGTAATATATAAAACAGCTGTTTTCAATTTTTCCTGACGCTCTCTTAATACTTTTAGTATTTGTGCTTCGGTAGAAACATCAAGAGCAGTTGTTGGTTCATCAGCGATTAATATTTCCGGATCGCATATCAAAGCCATTGCTATCATTGCACGCTGCCGCATACCGCCACTAATCTGATGGGGATATTGTTTCATCACTTTTTCGGGTCGTGGCATGCCAACCAGTTGAAGACTTTCAACAGTTCTATTGTATGCGTCTTTTTTGCTGATGTGTTCATGTAAAAATAATGCTTCAGCTATTTGATTCTCAAATGTGTGCATCGGACCAAATGAGGTCATAGGCTCTTGAAAGACCAT
>JBGSIG010000995.1:0-4613 GCA_041742655.1 Ferruginibacter sp.
ACATCCTTTAATATTCCGCGACAGCGCCGGAAATTATTTATCCAACACAAAAATGTTTGATCCATTGACCTACTACGACAAGGCCGCTTTTTTATCTTATTTAAAATACACCAATAAAAAAATTGTGCAGTTGACTGACGCTATTTGTAAGAAGGATAGCAATGCAATCGTGATTATAATGAGTGACCATGGATACAGGGGCTACAATTCTACCAGCCTAAACCAGCCGCTGCAGTTTGACAATATTTGTGCGGTTCGTTTCCCCGCTAAAAATTACCTGCCCTTTCGGGAAAGTTGGAGCACCGTTAATTTTTTCCCGTATATTTTTAATTGCGAATTCAATCAAAAAATACCTTATTTAAATGACAGTACAATTTTCTTAAAAGACAAAAAAGGTAACCAATAAATTGGTTTTCTCTACCGCAGAGAATATTTCTTTACCGCAGACAATAGGAGAGGCGAGAGTTAACGCAGAGAAAATGTTTTTACCGCGGAGAATAGGACTGGCCGGAGTTAACGCAGAGAAAATTTCTTGCTCTGCGTTAACTCTTTTACCTCTGCTCGCTGCGGTAGAAAAAAGCCACATTAGTGGCTCCCTTTACTGAAATTCATTTCACCGGCCGTGATGGCAACGGGTAAAAAATTCTCCCGTGGTGGCACCGGGCAATGATAGCCTGTAGCGTAGGCACAGTAAGGATTATAAGCCTTGTTAAAATCAATTATTAATTTTTTTCCAACTATTTCAGCAATCGTAATGTCGAGGTAGCGCCCACTTCCATAGGTAATATCACCGGTCGTTTTATCAAGAAAGGGGATAAACAAATAATCGGCATATTCTTTTGATTTTATTAAGTCTTTTGATTGATAAACGAACAAATGGAGTGAAGTGCCATTGATGTTGAAAGATACTCTTCCATATTTATAATACTGTTGCAACGTATTGCCAGATGTTTTCATGGAGAAGCCAATGGTATCGGTTATTTTTTCGAACACGGTATTTACCCTGTAGGTACTGTCAACAGCAAAGAAGTGGAAATATTTATTATCTTTTCCTTTTACTACCTCATGTGTATCAACATATTTTTTTTGATACGCCTGCATTTCCGAAACATAGGTTTGCTGGCAGTAACAATGTTGTGTGAGAAGCACCAGAGCAAACAGGTAAATGATTTTCATAAAAGGAATAAATATTTTTTTATACAATAATTAATTTAAACCGCAAAGCCTTGTGCAGCTCAAGTTAGGGTTTGCTTTCTTTTTTTCTTGATAACACCCTTCGACTTCGCCCAGGATGAAACAAAAAAATCAATCCGCCGCGGCGGATAACATCAAGGGATTCCGAAAGCTTTCGGAACGCCGGAAGAGTAAAATACTTTATTGTTTATGCTGGTTCAAACAGCCTTGATTTCTTAATGGCTTATGTTGAAAATTTCTAGCAATTTTTATTCGAGGCCGCCGGGAAGCCTGCGGTTGCGAACTGACTGTCTTATCTGATAATATTATTCATCAATCTTCTACAAAAGCCAAAGCTTTTTCGTCATCAAACTCGCCCTCCCAACGGGCAATTACACAACTGGCCAATGTATTACCTATAACATTTACAGAAGTGCGGGCCATGTCCATTAATTCATCTATACCATAAATAGCCATAATGGGCCACAACGGAAAACCAAATGTAGAAGCAGTGGCTATTAATATTACCAGCGACGCCCTAGGCACTGCAGCTACACCTTTACTGGTAAGCATTAGAGTAAGGCCAATCAACATCTGGTGGCCGAAAGTTAGATCCATGCCGGCGGCCTGCGCCACAAATACTGAAGCAAGTGAAAGATACAACGTAGTACCATCCAGGTTAAAAGTGTAACCTGTTGGTATCACAAACGAAACAATTTTTCGTGGCACCCCGAAGCGTTCCATATTTTCCAATGCCTTCGGCAGGGCAGAGTCGGAACTGGTAGTGGCAAAGGCAATTGAGACGGGTTCTTTAATGGCTTGTATAAATTTTTTAACCGGAATTTTTGCTACGAATAGTGCTATCGGCAGTAATACAAATAAAAGAAAACAAAATAAAGCAAGGTAAAGTGTAACCAGTAACATCAACAGGTTTTTTAAAATATCAATGCCCAAATGGCCAACAGTTACAGCAATGGCAGCGCCCACACCAAAGGGGGCGAAATACATAATAATGTTGGTGAACTTAAACATCGTTTCGGCAAGGCTTTCACTAAATTCCAGCAAGGGCTTTTTCTTTTGCTCGCTTAACAATGCCAATGCAATGCCGAAAATTACACTGAATACCACTATCGGTAACACATTGCCTTCCCAAATAGACTTGATAATGTTTTCAGGAAAAATATCGATGATATGATCCTGCCATGTTTTTATTTGTGCAACGGGCAGTTCCTTTAATAATAGTTCAGGCACTTTAATGCCCACGCCGGCCTTGGTAATATTAATAAAAATGAGCCCTATCACTAATGCAAAAGTAGTCACCACTTCAAAGTACAGCAACGATTTCCAACCCATGCGGCCCACCTGTTTTAAGTCAGAATGGCTGGCGATGCCCACCACCAATGTTGCAAAAAGAAGCGGCGCCACAATTGTTTTTACGAGCCTTAAAAATATTTTGCTGAGAAACTGCAGGTTCTGTGAGAATTCGGGAAAATCTAACCCAATGGCTACTCCCAGCACCATGGCGACCAATATCCATGTGGTTAATGATTTTTTGAAAAATGCGTATAATAAAGTGCTGGCAACAAAAATCCATCGAACAGCGAAGAGCAGGGAGGGGTTAATGGAAACCAAATCGAAATCATTTAGTACATGCAGCAATGCCGTAATGGTAAATAATATTAAAGCAAGTAGCCCGGATTTGCGTTGGGTCATATTGGTTAAAGTTTTAAAAAGATACTTGCAAACTAACTTAATATTGGTGGAATTAAAAATAATAATCGGGAGAGGAAAAGTGAAGCTATTTTATTCAAACCTTTTTCCTCTTCACGCAACGCCCCAGGCTCTGCTTATGGCAAATTGAGAGACGTTGCCCGGAATGAGTAATTCTTTGAATTTGTAAACCCTTCGCAGAGATGACATCTTTTTTACAATACTTTGGTATTGAAAACTTTTCAGAAAGATGTCATCTCTTATGTACAACTTGAATACTTCAGTAGTCTTAAATCGAAAGTCACCAACAAAAATATCGGAGGTTTATAAAACTTCCGATATTTTACGAAGCGTTTGTTTCCGGGAACCTTGTGTATTTGCAAGGGCCTTGCAGAAAACAAACAGGAGCTTACCCAAATCTTCTGGCAACGTTTGCTCTTAAAATAAATTAGCAGCAATCCACCTGGCAATGCTTTGCCACCAGGCTGTATGGGTATTTGGGCCAAGAGTGATAGTCATTGCGAGAATTGCTAAAAAAACTGCCATCGGGAATGCAGATCTTTTCTTAATTATATCAGCAACCATCCAACTCAGTGTGAAAAGAGTAATAGCAGCACCCATTGCCCCGAGCACAGCAAATGGAAACCCACAAACTGCAATCAAAAAACGCCCAAGCCCGGGCCCTAAAATCATTAAACCAATACATGTAAAAAACCGGAGATGAAAAGAAGTTTTCTTTTTATAATAAATGCCCAAGCCGTAGAGAATGCTAATGTAAAACATATCCGGAATACCGCTAAAGCCAATGCCTGCCAGCGCTTCTATTTCACCTGCTGTTTTAATATTCCTTAAATAAGCAGCACGGGCTACCAGAAAAAAGGAAAGCAATAATAATGGGAAAATAAAGTAAGATGCTTTTCCCACTATTCTGTGCCATTTCATATTTTGGGTTCTGATAAAGATGGGTTGAGCAATCAGCATTAAAATCCAGGTTAGCATAATTACTCCATGAAAATGATGGGCCCAGGTAAAGCCATCGAAATTTGGAAATTTAACGAGGTATGTTTTGTAAAACCCTGCAAAAGACATGAGCAGAAGAAAGATGAAAAAATAAATGAGCCGTGTTATTACGCCGCTATTTTTATTTGATTTTTCACGGGATAGTTCTGATGTTGCCATGCTGCTTTTTTAAGTTTTTTGGAATGGGGTTGTATAAAATGCGTTTCCTGTTATCTATTTATGAAGCCACGCCAATCCAGTACATCAATAAAAAGGATTGCCGTGAATAAAAAACATAAACAGCGAATCCGGGCATTTGGTGGCTGTGTTTTTTCAGGATGTAATTTTATTTTTCCTGAACTTTGTCAAGAGCGCTATTCCTAACCAGTATAATAGAAAAAAAGGCATCCCGGGAATAAAGAAGAGCATTAAAATTTCAAATCCTTTCGGAAAAGGAAATCCATTTGTAATAACTAATGTCGCTGAGATAATACCTAATAAGCTAAACACTATATTTAGGATTGGACTCCAGATTTTGATTTGTTGCAACTTGTACAAATGCAATGAAAGCCATATCACTGATGTTAATTGCAAATACCGTCCAATCACTCCAATAGTAAGTACATTTAAATTGTCATAATTTTTACCGAATTCTTCAACGTTTTTTCCCTGGCTTATCCATTCCTTCAATCCTTCCGGATATAAATAGTGATGCCTGAACTCCCAAATAA
>JBGSIG010000996.1:0-3881 GCA_041742655.1 Ferruginibacter sp.
AGGTGCTGCAAACGCAACAACAACCAGTACCAACAGGCTTATTAGTAAAATTTTTACTATTTTTTTAATCATGATATTTATTTAATAAATATGAATGGGCAGCTTTAGCTGTATTTTGCAAAATACATTCCAAAAAAGCTAACTTTCCCGCAATGCCCCAATAAATGAGACTAACGTAGTTGCCGCCTATTGATTGTTTATTGTGTAATATTTAGTTTTTCTCAAAAATGGCTACCCTTCCTCAAAAGTATTAGAGCAGAAAATGCAGCCAGCGATCATTAACGGCATTTGATGAGGGATGACAGTCTAATAAAAAAAACCTATCACCGCAGGCAGGTAGGGGTTTTCTAAAATTTCATTTTATAAAGGCAATACAACTACTTGTTATTAGCAACAAGACTAATCCAGTTTCATTGCTGAATGCAGTTCAGGTATTTCTACCTCAGCAAAACCCTTACGCATCAGTCTTTTTTTGAAATCAATCTGCACATCATATTCGCCATGCACCAAACATAATTTCTTAACCTGCGCCGCATCCTGGCATGCTAAAAACTGGCAGAGATCTTCATAATCGCCATGTGCACTCATGCTGCGCATTTCACCCACCTCTGCATTTACTTCGTGCTGAAGGCCAAAAATATTTACTTCCTTCGGATGTATCATCAACCTACCTCCTAACGAATTTGGCTCACAATAACCCGTTAATAAAATAGTATTGCGGCTGTTTTCAATATTATTACTAATGTGATGTTTTACACGGCCGGCATCAGCCATACCGCTTGCAGAAATTATTACACAAGGACCTTTATAATAATTCAGGTTTTTAGATTCATCTACCGATTGTATAAATTTCAATCCTTTAAAGCCAAAAGGATCATCATCGTTTTCTATCACTTTTCTTATACGGTCATTAAAATATTTAGGATAGCTTTTTATAATGCCGGTAGCTTTCATACTTAACGGACTATCTACAAAATAAGCCAATGGTGGCAAGCGATTCTCCAGTTCCAGTTGATTGAGGGCGTATAAAATTTCCTGCGTGCGGCCAACACTAAATGCGGGCATGATCAATTTTCCTTTCTTAGCAATACAGGTATGGTTAATCCATTTTAATAAGGCATCCGGAGTGGGATTGTGTTCGTCGTGCAGACTATTGCCATAAGTACTTTCAATTAAAATATAATCGGCCTGAGGAAATTTTTTAGGTGCTTTTAAAATTACATCCCTGTAGCGGCCAACATCGCCGCTAAAACTAAGTCGTGTTAATTTCCCATCTTCCCAAATTTTTAAATGCACCGCAGCGCTGCCGATAATATGCCCCACATCAGTAAAGCAAAATTCAATGCCGTCTTCAATTTTAAACCATTCATCATATTCAACCGTTTCAAAAAACTCCTGGGCTTTTAATGCATCTGCTGTGGTGTATAAGGGAAGCAGGTATTGCAATCCTTCTGCAGCCCTTCGTTTATTTATAAACTTCAGATCGTTTTCCTGTATGCCGGCAGAATCCTCCATCAGCACGGCCGCAAGATCTTTGGTGGCCGGTGTGGCAAATATCCTTCCGGTAAACCCGTCCTTCACTAATTTCGGAATCAGTCCACTATGATCAATATGCGCATGTGATAAAATCAGGTAATCCACTGCTGCTGCATCAAAACCAAGACTGGCATTCATAGCGTCGGTGTCCTTACCCATTCCCTGGAACATGCCACAGTCGAGTAAGATTTTTTTACCATTTTTTAAAGTGAGTAAATGTTTGGAACCGGTCACCGTTCTGGCAGCGCCATGGAAAGCTATTTTCATCGTTACATAATTTAGACATTCAAGTTACTGAAAAGCAAATTACCGCTGTGCAATTATATGTTTGATCAATTAAATTTTTACGGGTAGATTTTATTTTACGTTTTGACGCATAAAATAAAAATTTGGATTATCCATTTAATTAGCAATGCCTTTATTACTTTGTGTTAGACCTCATGTTTCTTTTTTTCTTAATAAAAAAAGAAACAAAAAAATCAAGGCTGCGAATAAAAAGGCTGAAATTTTTATCCGAGGCCATAGAGAGTGTCCGCTTAAGACCTGAATGCCTAATTATATAAATAATTTAAAAATCCTACATTCGATTATATTTTATTAAAGTTTATACCCGCTATTTAAATTGTCACTGATGCAAAAATGAATGATAAACAACTTCAAATAAGAACCGTTAATGTTACCCGCTACGTTACACCTTTACGCGAAGGAGGTTCGTTACCTGCTATTGTTGAGGCCGATGATGGCTTTTTGTATGTGCTAAAATTTCGTGGAGCCGGACAAGGAGTAAAAGCTTTAATTGCAGAATTGATTGGTGGCGAAATTGCCCGTGCTGCTGGTATGCGGATACCTGAAATTGTTTTTGCCAATATCGACGAAGCATTTGGCAGAACAGAGCCGGATGAGGAAATACAGGACCTGCTAAAAGCAAGTGTGGGCTTAAACCTGGCACTGCATTATTTATCCGGATCAATAACTTTTGATCCGGCTGTTATTACTATTGATGCTACACTGGCATCACAAATAGTTTGGCTGGATAGTTTGCTTAACAATATGGACCGCACTGTTCGCAATACAAACATGCTATGGTGGCACAAAGAATTATGGTTGATAGATCATGGAGCAAGTTTGTATTTTCATCATAACTGGCAAACTGCAAAAGAGCAGGCAACCCGGCCGTTTGCATTAATTAAAGATCATGTATTGTTTCCGCAGGCAACGGAGCTGGAAACCGTTGATTCTACATTTCACATTTTGTTGACAAAAGAACTCATCAACAATATTGTTGATTTAATACCAGGTGAATGGCTGACAACCGAAACTTTTTTTGACTCAACTGACCAACACAGGCAGGCGTATATTCAATTCTTAGAAACCCGTTTAGCACATTCCAACATATTTGTAAAAGAAGCACAGCATGCAGCAAAATCACTTATTTGAGTACGCCGTTATTCGCATTGTACCAAAGGTAGAGCGGGAAGAATTCCTGAATGCAGGTGTGATTTTGTATTGCGCTAAACTTAATTTTTTGCAAACTATGTTTTGCCTGAGCGAAGAAAGATTAAATAATTTTTCTCCTGAAATTGACACCGATGTACTCCTGCAAAATCTTGATGCTTTCGAGCGTATATGCGTCGGAGATAGTAGTGCCGGGCCTATCGCAAAACTTGATATGCCGGCCCGGTTTCGGTGGCTGACTGCTACACGCAGCACCATTGTTCAAACCTCAAAAGTACATCCCGGTTTTTGCGTCAACCCCGCAGAAACACTGCTAAGACTATATACTCAACTGGTATTGTAATATAAAGTTTGTTGCTAATTTTAGGGCCGCTTGCTATCTATCAATTTAAAAAATTCCTGGGCATATGTTTCCCCGATGGGAATTATTTTGTCTTTAATATATATCCTGTTTCGTTCAATGGTATCAATCTTATCAAGCGCAACTATAAAAGATTTCTGTATTCTGAAAAAGGAATCGGGTGAAAGAAGGTCTTCAATAGATTTCATGCTGCTGTAAGTAACGTACTTTTTTGTTGAAGTTTGAATTGATAAATAGTTCCGCATTCCCTCTACATATAAAATATCGCTGGTATCAACCCTAACCATTACATTGTCGTCTTTAATAAAAATGTAATTGGATGGCTCTGCAGCAATTTCCTGTTTCCCACTATGCCGCTTTTCCAATTTTAACCTCGACGCTTTTTGCGACAAAGCATAAAATTTTTCGTATCCGACAGGCTTAAGCAGGTATCCTACAACATCATACTCGTAACCATCAATGGCATATTGGCTGTAAGCGGAAACAATGATTACGGAAATGTCTGAAGGTATCATTTGTAGAAATTGCA
>JBGSIG010000997.1:0-5785 GCA_041742655.1 Ferruginibacter sp.
CCATCCTTGGTGTCGTAATCATTGCCATGTATTTGCATGGCAGGCAGTTTGCCAATTGCAGTTTGTGTAATGGCGGGCACAAGGTTAGCAGGCCTGCCCAAAGGAACTTCGCCAATGAGTATTGATGGATGTGCACCCACAGGATTAAAATAACGCAAAAGGATGGCTTGGATGTTATTGCTGTTGATTGTATTTTGCACAATTGCTTCACCCATTTGTTTGGTGGCGCCGTAGGGAGACTCAGCGGGCTTTTGCGGAGTTTCTTCTGTAACTGGTATTTGGTTCGGGTTTCCATAAACAGTACAGGATGATGAAAAAATAAAATTCGGCACATTAAATTCTTCAGCACATTTTAAAATATTCATCAACGAAATAAGATTGTTTTCAAAATACAACAAAGGCTTTTCTACAGATTCGCCCACGGCCTTGTATGCAGCAAAATGAATGATACCAGCGATGTCATTATTTTCAATAAAAATTGTTCTGGTTGCGTTGAGGTCGCAAAGATCCGTCACATAATTTTTTATGCCAGCATTCAGAATTTTCTCTGCTCCTTTCAAAATTGCCGCATTGCTTCTTGAATTGTTGTCTACAGATATTACTTCGTATCCATTTTGAACCAGGTCCACAATAGTGTGTACACCAATATATCCGCAGCCGCCTGTAACCAGTATTTTTTTCATGCTTTAATCAAATAAATTTAAGGGAATGTATTTTTTGGAAGATATTATCTGCACTAATTAAAGTTGCGTTGCAGGCTAAAGCTGTTGCGGCAATTATTGCATCTGGTAATTTTAGTTTATATTTTTTTCTGATCGAAACTACTTGCTTTACTAAGTCTTTATTTTCTCTCGATACTGGAAGGATTTCAATTAGCTCAATAAATTCATCAAACATGAACTTATTTTTAACCGTAAGTTGAGGGTTACTTAAAAATTCGAGTTGGGTAATAATCGAAATTGAAATAATTGAATCAGGAGATAAATATTTTGTTGCAAATGTTCCATCATCAAAATAAAGCCCAACCGCATTAGTGTCAAGTAAAACTTTATTTCCACTCATTTCTAATTTTTTTTTGATAAGCTATCCAGTCAATATTACTTTGCATTTTACCTGCAAAATCTGCCACTGTTTTTTTACTCTTTATTTTTTTTGTTCTACAATTACCATTACTTCTACTTCTTCTGCATTATTGTTAATTGGCAAATCAATTTTATATTTTTCGGTTTTTGTTTTTTTAGCAATTGCTTTTATTGCTTCCATAATTAAATGTTTGTACAAATTTACTGTATGTTGCTCACCAAAAATAAAAAATCACCCATTGGGATGAGTGATTCGAAAAAAATAATTTAGCTACAATTATTTTATAAAAAAAGAAATTATAAAATAAACAAAACCGGCAAGTAATGCACTCACGGGAATTGTAAGTATCCATGCCCACAATAAACTAACGGTAACGCCCCAGCGTACTGCACTTAAGCGCTTGGTGGCGCCGACACCTATAATGGCTCCGGTAATGGTATGGGTTGTACTTACGGGTATACCCATTTGTTCCGTCATAAATAATGTGAGGGCGCCGGAAGTTTCCGCTACCACACCTTCAAGAGGCGTGACTTTGGTTATTTTGGTACCCATTGTTTTCACAATTTTCCATCCACCACTCATGGTGCCTAAACCAATGGCAGTATAGCATGCTAATGGTACCCATGTGAGGTCTTTCAAAGCTGCACCAACATCCGGATATTTTGAACTGTTGTAAGCAACAAATGCGGCACCAATAATACCCATTACTTTTTGAGCATCATTGCCGCCGTGGCCAATACTGAACGCACCCGAAGACAATAGTTGTAATTTTTTAAACATATTGGCAGTTCGATATGCATTGGGGGATTTTATTTTTTCTGAATAAATATAAGCACATATAAAAATAAACATCAGTATTAAAATGCCATAAATAATAACAGAGTTATTCCCCTTATCTAATGCTTTTGTTAGTAAAGTAGTATCAACAGTTCCATCTACTTCGGTCTTAATTTTTTCTGCAAGCTTTGCTCCACCAAGACTCTTGTATTCCGCCATCATTGGTTCAGCAGCGTTTACATATGCAAGGGCGGCTGTATATGCGGCTGTTTTTGAAGGGTCATCGGCTGCTTCTTTTTTAAGGCTGTCAATGTTATAGAATTTCGCAAGATTTTCATCAAGCTTTTGCCTCTCCAAATAAGCAAAAAAGAACCAGGTTCCAATACCTGTTAGTACAACTAGCCCTATTCTGGCCCATGTATTGCGCATAATAGTAATTACCGAAATGTAAATGGAAATTACCATGCCGATAAGCGGTGCCAAAAATATAAACAGGATGATTTCCGTTATTTTTTTAATTTCCACGATAGATGGAATGCCGATAAATCCTTTTGTTAAAAAGGCATGGGTAATTGCCGCCCCTGCAAAGCCGCCTATTAATGTATGTGAGGATGAGGATGGGATGCCATACCACCAGGTAAGCAGGTTCCAGACAATTGCCGCAATTAACCCTGATAATATCACCGGCAGGGTAATAAATTCCTGGTGAACTGTTTTACCGATCGTATTGGCAACCGCATGGTCTTTAAAAATAAAATAAGCTACAAAATTAAAAAAGGCAGCCCAAATTACTGCCTGGTATGGGGTTAATACTTTTGTAGAAACAATGGTAGCAATGGAATTGGCAGCATCATGAAAACCATTGATATAATCGAAAACTAAAGCGAGTACAACAATTACTATAAGCAGCGTCATAAAATTAGTTTGTTAATTTTGTCATTAAGCCAATTTGTTGATGCGAAGCTTTTGTGAATGGAAACGTGTATCTACAATTAATACAGTACACATTAGCTAAGCAGCTAATTGATTTAAGCGTATTTTACAATAATGGATTCAATAACATTCGCTGCATCTTCGCATTTGTCGGTAACAATTTCCATCACCTGGTAAATCTCTCTCTTTTTTATTACTTCTTTGGCGTCGGGCTCAGTTGCAAACAGCCGCTCAATACTCATATCAAAAATATCATCAGCCTGGTTTTCTATACTGTTGATTGCAACAAGCGCATCTGTAATCTGGCGCATATTTTTCATATTGCGCAATTCGGTTACAGCCTTGTGAACCTGTACACAACCCACGGCAATAAGCTCGGCCATTTTAAGAAAGCCTGTTTCATTTGGGTTAACCCTGTAGAAATTTATTTTTTTTGCGGCTGCATAAATATAATCTGCAATATCATCCAGTGAAGAAGCTAAATAATGGATGTCTTCACGGTCGAATGGTGTAATAAAATTTTTTCCTAATTCAGTAAAAATATTATGTGTATAGTCGTCATTTACATGCTCCATATCCTCAATTTCCTGTATCAGTTTACCTCTCTTATCAAAATCGGGTTCATTCACTACTTCTTTTAATTTGTTACCCATTTTTACCAACTCTTCGGCTACGTTTTCAAACAATTGAAAAAACACCCTGTCTTTAGGTAAAAAAATCTTAAAAATTGAGTTAAATCCCATGGCTAAAAAATTTTTGGCAAAGGTTAATTATTAGGTGAATAGAATTCTAAATATTTTGAAAGGTAACAATTTGGTAACACAGAGGTAACATTAAATTGTTATTTCTTTGCGGCGAAATTTGTATTGATGCTTAAGAACAAACTGCCTTTGCTGGCGATTGCAATACTATTTTGCCATCTAGCGAAAGCCCAGTATTTGATGGATATGATAGATACCTCAAAAGCGATGGGTAAAAGTTTACTTGATCTACATGACCGTTATGATAATATCCGGCTGTCAGGCTACATTCAACCCCAATTTCAGGTGGCACAAACAAAAGGAGAATTGAGCTACGCTGGTGGAAATTTTGCGGCCAACAGCAAAAGTCGGTTTATGACACGAAGGGCCAGGGTTATGGTTAACTATTCCAATTTTGCGGTAGCTGGAGATGCGCCATCTTACCAATTTGTTTTTCAAATAGATGCTACAGAAAGAGGGGTAAACGTAAGAGATGTATGGGGTCAAATTTTAGAAAACAAATACAAAATGTTTGCATTTACCATAGGCTTATTTGCAAGACCAATAAGCTATGAAGTGAATTTATCAAGTGCATTCAGGGAAAGTCCTGAAAGGGGGCGTATGAGCCAGATATTAATGAATACTGAGAGGGATCTTGGGGCGATGCTGACATTCGAACCACGGGAAAGCACCAGGAAGTTGAAATTTCTAAGAGTCGATTTCGGTGTATTTAACGGCCCGGGGCTTTCTTCACCGGCAGATTACGATAGTCATAAGGATATCATTAGCAGGGTGGTGGTAAAACCGCTGCCATTATCTAAAAATATGACCCTCGGTGGGTCTGCAGGCATATATTATGGTGGGCTCTCCCAAAATACCCAATATGTTTATAACCCCCAGACCGTAGCTGGTATCAAAACATTTGTGGTTGATTCTGCAATAACAAATGTTGGCCTGCTTGCCCCTAGAAGATACTACGATGCAAATATGCAGTTGAATATTGCCAACAAGATTGGCTTTACAACGTTACGAGCTGAGTTTTTAGGAGGCAGCCAAACGGCATCTTCAACCAGCACCGCCACCCCGGGTGCTTCTTTTACAGGAACACAAGGATATTACATCAGAAGTTTCAACGGTGCTTACTTTTACTTTTTGCAGAATCTCGGTAGCCTGAAACACCAGGCCATTATTAAGTATGACTGGTACGACCCCAACACCTATGTAAAAACTACTGAAATTGGTGCGGCAGGAAGTAATTTAAATGCTGCCGACATCAAATATTCTACCCTGGGGGTGGGTTATCTGTATTACCTTAACGAGCATATAAAACTTGTTGTATACTACGATTTTGTTTATAATGAAAAAACTACGCTTTCAGGTTTTACTTCTAACGTAAAAGATAATGTACTGACACTTAGAATGCATTTCCGGTTTTAGCTCTTGTTTAAGTGATGCTTAACCAAAGCATATCTTAACAATTGTATAGAGATGAGCAATTTGAAATTATCAGGCAACAAAAAGATGAAATTTTTTATTCTGCAAAGAGACGCATAAGGTTTAAATATATATAATCGTTTAATACAATTTCTCCGTTTTTTATCTAAAAGGTTTATGATTCGGAAATAAAAAAAATTTTTTTAAATTTTTTTATTTAAAAACTCACCGTCATATAGGTGTTACATGTAATGAATGATTTTTATTTTTATTTGATAAGTGTTTGTAAATATTCTCTTTTGCACCTTTTCTTTTGAATATTTTTCAATCCATTTGCTTAAAAGATGACATTTTTTGAAAATTTATTTTTTTTATAATTTGAAAAGAGTTAAAAAAAGCCATAATTATTTTGTCTGTAACGCAGCAAATCCTTTCTTTTGCATGTCATCATTAACTAAATGTTAAATATTACGATCGGCATTTATCCAGAAAATTGCTTTTTTTAATTGATTAAAATTCAAAAACAAAAATTATCTAAAATGAGAAGAGTTCTATCACTGTTCACAATGTTGATGCTCTGTGGAGTATTGGCATTTGGTCAAGACCGGGTAGTGTCCGGAAAGGTATTAGACGAAAAAGATACCCCAATTCCTTTTGCAACTATTAAACAGGCAGGTAGCAAAGCTACCGCAGTGGCAGATGCAAGTGGAAATTACACTATTAAGATGACTGGTAATGGAGATCTTACTGTTTCCGCTGCAGGTTATAATGCCATCACGATAAAGCCAAATGGTACCGATGGCAATGTAATGTTGAAA
>JBGSIG010000998.1:0-9253 GCA_041742655.1 Ferruginibacter sp.
TTGGAAAAGAACATGCAAAAGGCAGTGACCAGCCAGACTTAAAAGAATTTTATCAATATGGGCAGGTACCGCAGGATAATTATGATGAAGAAGAGTATCCGCCTAATATTTCTGTAGAGCAGTTAAAGGGGTTTAACGAAACTTTTAATGCTGCGTACAGGGCTTTTGAAGATTCCGGAAAATATTTAATGCGGGCTATTTCTATTTATCTGGGTTTAGATGAATTTTATTTTGATGAATTTATTCACAATGGAAATTCAATTCTTAGGGCTATACACTACCCGCCAATAACATCAGAACCTAAAAGTGCAATTAGGGCTGAACAACATGAAGATATTAACCTAATAACACTACTGGTTGGGGCTTCTGCGGATGGTTTGCAAATATTAACCAAGCAAAATGAATGGGTGGCGGTTACATCTTTGCCAGAGCAGATAGTAGTTAACGTTGGAGATATGTTGCAACGTTTTACCAACAATAAGCTACGCAGCACTACTCACAGGGTAGTGAACCCAGCCAAAGAACTTTGGCATACCTCAAGATTTTCTATTCCATTCTTTCTACATCCAAAGTCAAGTATGAGTTTACGCTGCTTAGATAATTGTGTTGATATAAATCATCCGAAAGTATACGAGGACGCTACCGCCGGGGAATACCTGGATGAACGCTTGCGGGAGATAGGATTAAAAAAATAGCTGGACATATCATATTTGGCGTTTACTGAAATAAGCTACTGCAATCATTATTTACGAGATTCAACTTTGTATATTTTACGACATATACCTTTTCTTAAATCAGTTTTACTTCATAGTTTAACCGCATTTGGTGGCCCACAGGGTCATTTAGGAATGATGATGAAAACTTTTGTCGATAAACGAAAGGATGTAACAAAGGAAGAGTTGATGGAATATGTGTCCTTTTGCCAAATGTTACCGGGAGCTTCTTCTACTCAAACGCTCACACTGATTGGCTATAAAAGAGGTGGTATTTCTTTAGCCGTGCTTACGTTGTTAATTTGGATGCTGCCGGCTTGTATTTTGATGGGATTATTTTCTTTTTTAGTTACCAGGATAGGCCCCACAAATTTAGAAAAAAGTGCCTTTCAGTTTATTCAGTCAATGGCTATTGGTTTTTTAGCATTTGCCGGGGCAAGAACTTTTAGAATATCTGTTACCAATTCTACAACACAGGTTATAATGTTGGTTTCTACTATCGCCACTTTCTTGTTTTTTAAAACTCCATTAATTTTTCCTATACTGATAGTTTTAGGCGGGGTAGTTACAAATTTCAGTAATAAACGGAGGCCTGAAAAATTGGAAAGGACTAAGCCGCGGCAAATTCGTTGGAGGAATATTTGGTTGTTTGTTTTAATTTTCGTGGTATCGGGATATTTAAGTGTGAGTGCACGAAAGAATGAATGGCCCAACCGCCAGGCATATAATTTGTTTGAGAACTTTTATAGATTTGGAAGTATTGTTTTTGGTGGCGGCGATGTATTGATTACCATGATGCTCGATCAGTATGTAGCGAGGCCGCAGGCAAAGAAATTTGCAGATAACAGAGAAAATATTATACGTATAGATAAAAGTGAATTATTAACCGGAGCGGGAATGGTAAGAGCTATACCCGGCCCTGTTTTTTCGATAGCTTCATTCACTGGTGGTGCAGCGCTGCAAAAGCACGGAAAAAAGATGCAGGTTTTAGGATGTATTATTGGGTCAGTCGCAATTTTTTTACCCAGCCTTTTACTCATTTTATTCTTTTTTCCTGTATGGCAGTATTTAAAAAAGTTTGTGGTGGTTTACCGTGCCCTTGAAGGAATTAACGCAGTAGTGGTGGGTTTAATGTGGGGATCTACTATTTATTTATTAAAAGATATTTCAGTAACAGCATTTAACACAATAACGATATTAAACCTGGCTGTTATTGCAGTAACATTTTTAGTGTTGAATTTTACCCGCATTCCAGCGCCTGTCATTGTATTGGCCTGCCTTATATTGGGATTGGTTTTCTAAAAAAACTATTTGTACAAATTGCTTTTTTCTATTTCCTCTTTTACATTGTCGGGTACCAAATACCGAATAGACTTTTTCTCTTTTATTAACTTACGTATATGGGTAGACGAAATTTCAAGAAGAGGAGCATCTACAATTTCTATTGATGCATTTATAGTATTTTTTACAGCAAAGCCAGGTCTGTTATAAATATAGAGCAAGTGATTTTTTATTATTGTCTCATAGTTTTTCCATTTGGTTAAATTAGAGAAGCTGTCACTCCCCATTATAACTGAGAACTCATGTTGCGGAAATTTTTCTTTTAAATAGGCAAGGGTGTCAACAGTATAAGAGGGTTTAGGTAAGCTAAATTCAATATTTGATGCCTTCAGGTTATACTCACCTTCAAGTGCTGTTTTAACAAGGTTTAACCTTGTATACTCATTGATGAGGGTTGCGGATGGTTTTAAGGGGTTATGCGGAGAAACGACAAGCCAAACTTGTTTTAAATGAGTGTTGTTTAAAACATGGCTGGCGATAATTAAATGCCCAATGTGAATAGGATTGAATGATCCAAAATAGAGCCCAATATTCATAAGTAATTGATAATCATCATACTATTTACTTTTTAGCGATAAGTGTAACTTCTTCTACCCAAATATTTTCTGCTTCATTCAAGCGGAGACTTAAATGATACCCGGATACAAAAATAGATATTGGGTCACCAAGGGGAGCTACCTGTTCTACGGTTATCAATTCTCCTGGCACACAACCCATTTCCATTAACTTTAAAAAAATGTCATCTTTTTCAAAAGATTTAATGATGACAGATTTTCCTACTTTTATTTGTGAAAGGCGAATATCCATTTTTTCTTTTTATTGAATACAAAAGTATTCATTGCTAATGTTTTATGATTTCAAAATGCGGAAATTAATTATGCCAATACAATTTAGTTTTAGCAATATCAAGATAGTATTAGCGAACCGCAAGGCACTCAAACTTTTTATAGAAAGAGTTTTTAAGCAAAATAACAGGAAGCTAATTAACTTGGCAATCATCTTTTGTTCGGATGATTATTTGCTTGATATTAATAGAAGATTTTTGCAGCATGATTATTATACTGACATTATAACTTTTAACCTTCTAGACAGCTCTAAGTTAATTGAAGGTGAAATTTATATCAGTGTTGACAGAGTTAGGGAAAACGCGTTGAAAAATGGGGCGCCAGTAAAAGAAGAGCTTCACAGAGTAATTTTTCATGGTGTTTTACATTTGTGTGGGTACAAGGATAAAGAACCTTTGGAAAAGGCCCAAATGACTGCAGCAGAAAACAAGCAACTAAAATTGTACTTTCAATAATGTTCCACGAATCACAGTTTCTATTGGAAACATATGAATGTGCACCAAAAACTAACCAACAATTTGTATAACAAAGCAAATTGCTTCCTTTTGAATTCCCAATGCCGATCCAAAATGTTCCACGAATCACTGTTTCTGACTGAAACATTTTTACATTTACTTATGGAAAGAAAGAAATGGACTGCTAAGACTGAAATAACAGAGCCCCTTTTAAAATTTAGAGAAAAAAGAAAGTGGCAATTAGCTCTTAGACGCTATGTAATAGAAAGAAATATTAGCGCCAGCTACGCCTTTTACTTTGGTTTAAGCATTGAGCAATTTAGGAATTGGATAGAAATACAATTTACGGAAGAGCTTAATTGGGATAATTTTGGTGCTGCATGGCAGTTTGACCATATCGTGCCAGTTACCTATTTCGATTTCTCAATTGAAGAAGACCTCGTTTTATGTTGGAACTTTTCGAATATCAGGGTGCAAACAATTGCTCTTAATAATAATAGGGGTAATAGAATTGATGTAATGGCTGTTAAACCTTATTTTGAAAGCCTGTACAAAAAAACTGGTTTTACGCTTTGTTTAAAGATGATTGACAAAATCAGCAAAATAGTAGTGTTGAATGTTGTTAGCGAACCAGCAATTGAGAATTTTATTATTAAAAATAAAGAACAACTTGATATAATTTCCTATCTCAACAAAGAAGAGTTTAATCGGCTGAATTCAGGAAATACCGTACACGACCTTTTATTAGAGCGTGAGATTCTTAAAAAGTTTGGCTAGAACGCTCCCGTTATTACTCTCCACATGATTTAACTTTGCGACCAAATGTTTCAGGAATACGATATTATAGTTGTTGGTGCTGGTCACGCAGGTTGCGAAGCCGCTGCAGCCGCTGCCAACCTCGGCAGTAAAGTGCTGCTAGTGACTATGAATATGCAGACAATTGCCCAAATGAGCTGCAATCCGGCCATGGGCGGCATCGCCAAAGGACAAATTGTTAGGGAAATAGATGCCATGGGTGGCTATAGTGGAATTGTTACCGATGCAAGTATGATTCAATTTAGAATGTTGAACCGGTCGAAGGGGCCGGCAATGTGGAGTCCGAGGGCACAAAGCGACAGAATGTTATTTGCAGGTAAATGGAGGCAAATGCTTGAGCAAACCCACAATGTAGATTTTTACCAGGATATGGTAAATGGGTTGCTGATAAAAGAAGGCCGGGTAACAGGGGTAATAACGGGACTGGGGCATCAAATAAAGGCAAAATCTGTAGTACTTACCAATGGGACGTTTTTAAATGGCATAATTCATATAGGCGAGAAACAATTGGGTGGTGGCCGAATGGCTGAGAAAGCAGCCACTGGTATTACTGAACAACTGGTGAGCCTCGGGTTTGAAAGCAATCGCTTAAAAACAGGAACGCCACCTAGGATTGATGGCCGAAGTTTAGACTACAGCAAAATGGAAGAGCAGAAAGGTGATGAGGAAATAACAGGGTTTAGTTACCTGGATATTCCGAAGATTTCACCAGCTCAGCAAAAAAGCTGCTGGATCACTTATACCAACGATACAGTTCACGATATTTTAAAAACCGGTTTTGAAAAGAGCCCGATGTTTCAGGGGAGAATACAAGGCACCGGACCCAGGTATTGCCCAAGCATCGAGGACAAAATAAACCGCTTTGCGGAGAGGGATCGGCACCAGTTATTTGTAGAGCCTGAAGGATTCAATACAGTAGAGATATACGTAAATGGATTTTCTTCTTCTCTTCCGGAAGAGGTTCAGTATCAGGCACTTAAAGTAGTTCCTGGGTTTGAAAATTGCAAAATGTTCCGGCCCGGATATGCTATTGAATACGACTTCTTTCCACCTACACAATTAAACTTTAGCCTTGAAACGAAATTAATTAAGAATCTTTTTTTCGCAGGACAAATTAACGGTACAACCGGTTATGAGGAAGCCGCCTGCCAGGGCTTGATGGCGGGCATAAATGCGCATCAAAAAGCAGGAGAATTAGAGCCAGTTGTTTTAAAAAGAAGCGAAGCTTACATCGGAGTTTTAATAGACGATTTGATTAACAAAGGAACAGATGAGCCATATAGAATGTTTACCAGCAGGGCAGAATTTAGAACTTTGCTCAGGCAAGACAATGCTGATGTTCGTTTAACAGAAATGAGCTATCGTCTTGGCTTGGCTTCCCAGGAAAGAATGGAAAAAGTAAGGACAAAAACTGTGGCAGTAGAACAGGCAAAAAGCCTGCTTTCCAACATATCCATAGAGCCTCAGGAAATAAATACATTTTTAGAAAGCGTACAATCATCACCGTTAGTAAATAGGCAAAAAGTATTGCAGTTGTTATTGAGGCCAAATATTGGCTTAAAGGCAATGCAGTCGTCCGTTTCAACCCTGGAAAAGGCATTGGCGGAATTTGATAAAGAAACGCTGGAGCAGGTAGAAATACAGGTTAAATACGAAACGTATATAGAGAAGGAAAAAGAACTGGTTGCTAAAATGAGCCAATTGGAACACCTATTGATACCTGATAATTTTAATTACGATAAACTAGCCTCGTTGAGCAACGAAGCACGGCAGAAATTTATTAAAATAAGGCCAAGAACGCTTGGCCAGGCTTCCAGGATATCCGGCGTTAACCCAAGCGATGTGCAGATATTGATGGTTTTTATGGGAAGATAAAAATTGATCTGTAATTTTAAATCACAAAAAGCATTTGTATAGCCGTTAAAAAAATATCATGCCACTCAACTTTTCTATCGACACCCCCAAGGAATTAATTTTTGAGAACATTGCCGAATATCTTCACCGGCAAGATTTAAGAATAGCAACGCAGGACAATACCCGCCCATGGGGAGGTTTTTTTGTATTGGATGAAACAGATGCAGGAAAGTTTATAGCGCTTTTTTTTCCTCATTTAACAAAGGAAGAATTAAACATTTCTGGTAAACTTAGCCCCAAAATATTGATAGTTGCCCCAGGTAAAAGATTAAGTTGGCAATACCATCACCGCAGGGCGGAAATCTGGAAACTAATTGGCGGCGTAGCCGGTGTTGTTATTAGTGACACTGATGAAGAAAAAGAAATAACTCATCTAAGTATGGGCGATATTGTTCAGCTAAAACAAGGCGAAAGGCATCGTTTACTGGGTTCGGAGGGTTGGGGTATTGTTGCCGAAATTTGGCGCCACACCGATGCGGAAAACCCAAGTGATGAGGATGATATTGTAAGAGTTCAGGATGATTTCGGAAGGTAGTTTGAACAATTTCCTGAATCTTGTCTTTGACAGGATTACGTATAGAGAAGTTTTGCCAAATGGGCTACCACAAAGACCTGTATGCTAAAATTGTAGTGGAAAAAATTGAATTTGTTTAGGCAGAAATTGATTTTTTTAAAGTCGCCAATACTATTTTTACCTCACCATAACTAATTCCTGCCGGAATATTTTCCATGATTGTTTTGTGAACCTCGTATCCATGTTTATCTACCGCTTCTTTTATGAAATTTTGTTTTTCGGTGCTGATTAAATTGTCTACATCAATTTCGCCCAAACCCACAAAATAGGCAAGATGGCCTTCAATGGTTCCGGCCACCAGATTTCTTTCCGCTGCAATCTCTTCAATAGTTTTGCCCTCTTTGTACAAAAGAAAACTTGCCATTTTCGTATCAGTTTTTACTTCAACAGATTTTGTTTTTCGCCTAACTTTTACCGGCATCTCCGCCATATTGGTATGTAAATTATTCTCTTCGCAGTAATTATTTATGATGTACAAAAAGGATTGACCAAATTGCTGCGTTTTTACTTTTCCAAAACCGGTAATTTGGTTAAGCTCGTCTAATGTTTGTGGAAGATAGCGGGCCATTTCATCGAGGCTTCCACTATTGGCAACTAAATAAACCGGCATGTTTTTCTGTTCACAAAGTTCATCTCTCTTTTTGCGGAGCTGTATGTACAATTCAGGGTAAGGGCTATCTATTTTTTGATAGGAAGATTTACCGGCATACATATTTACCGATAGAAATTGTTTAACAAAGGTTCTTTTTGTAAGCAGGAAATTATTTACGGTGAAGCCATTTTTGCAGCTGGCAAATAAATGTTTTCGCAAACAAATACTATTATACAAATCAACCAATAATTTATTGCCATCCGTTGCGACAGTCTTACTGTCCGTAACTGCGTTACATTTATTCATTTGTTGCTGGCAATTTTCCAGTTGAGTGTAAAAATGGCAGCTTGCCGCAACGAGCCGTTTCTGTAAGGCCTCATTTTGTTCAGGCAGAGCCTGCTCATTTAATAAGTTGCTTAACTGCGGTGAAAACTTTGCTGCCACTGATTCAATTTCATTCACGAACTCAGTAATTATTTTTAACCACTCAACAGCTTCACAATTAAAGACGGTTGTTTGGGCAGTTATAAAATTCTGCAGCGCTTTTGCATTTAATTGTATTTCAAAAAAATCGAAAAGTTTCGTGAGGGTATGTGTTTGAAAATCGTGTTTTGCCTGTTGCAGTAACTGCAGTTGTGCGGCCGAGGTCCGCTGTTTACCGGCAAACTCAGCGATTCTGTTATCACTTCGCAGGCTGTGGTTGTTAATGCGGCTGTGCAATATCATCCTTTGTAGCGTAGTACAACGGCTTAATGCAACATATACCTGCCCCGGTGCAAATGCTTCACCAGCATCGATAATAGCCTTTTCAAAAGTAAGCCCCTGGCTTTTGTGTATGGTGATGGCCCAGGCCAGTTGGAGCGGAAATTGAGTAAACGAGCCAATCTCATCTTCTTCAATCTGGTTGGTGGTTTTATCAAGGGTATAGCGGATGTTTCTCCATTTTTCTTTTTTTACTTCTATGGCAGCGGTTTCCCCCTCGCAGAGAACAAAAATTTTCTCTTCCTCTAACTTATCAACAATACCAATTTTGCCATTAAAATATCGCCGGACTTTTTCAACGTCATTTTTAAGAAACATCACTTGTGTGCCTATTTTTAATTTCAAGCTTTCATCCGCCGGATAAGATTTTTCATAAAACTCCCCTTCTATTGTTGCTTCAAAATGGTGCATTTTACCATCCAATTCATTCAGCTCTTTAAAATTGATGGCGTCGGCTTTACGATTATGTGTAGTTAGTGTAATGTAACTTTCTTCCCGAGCCGGGTTAAATGTTGGCAAAAACCTGCTGTGTAACAATTCATATCCCTCCTGGTCCATTTCATTGTTGCGAACCTGGTTCAACACCTGCACGAAGGCACGATCACTTTGCCGGTAAATTTTATTTAGTTCAACATATACAGGTTGCTGCGATGCTATAACATGGCTGCTAAAAAAATACTCGCTGTTGTAATAAGGTCTCAATAGTTCCCATTCATCGCTTTTTATTACCGGGGGCAGTTGGTACATATCGCCAATTAACAACACCTGCACACCGCCAAAAGGAACTGAATATTGACTGCGAACATGGCGCAATACTGCGTCGATAGCATCCAACACATCACAACGCACCATACTTATTTCATCAATGATGAGCAATTCTAATTTTTGCATCACTTCCTTTCGATCGTTTGTTAAACGCTGCTGGCTGATAAGGCTATGCTTGTCGCTGATGGAATCATTTGGGCCATATCCTTTGCTAACCGGAATGAAAGGGGTAAATGGTAATTGAAAGAAAGAATGGATGGTAGCGCCTCCCGCATTGATTGCTGCAACCCCAGTGGGCGCAACCACAACAGTATTTTTTACCTCGTTTTCTTTAATGTGTTTTAAGAAAGTGGTTTTACCCGTACCCGCCTTGCCCGTTAAAAATAAAGAAACATTGGTGTAATTAACAAAGTCGGATGCTAATTGAAAGGAGCTATTGGTAATATCTGTGTTGTTAGTAGGCACAAATTTGCGAT